>JAFACJ010000223.1 GCA_023425615.1 Actinomycetes bacterium | reverse complement strand
GCACCGGGCCGGAGGGCTCCGGCCCGGGGCCGCGGAGGGGTGGAGCGGGTCAGCTCCGGAAGCCCGCCATGCGCTCCAGGCGGGCGATGCGGTCGGGGATGGGGGGGTGGGTGGAGAACAGGCGGCTCAGGCCGCCGCCGCTGAACGGGTTGGCGATCATCAGGGCGCTGGTGGACTCGATCTGGGGGTCGGCGGGCAGGGGCATGGCGCGGACGCCGCCGGAGATCTTGCGGAGGGCGTCGGCGAGGGCCAGGGGGTCGCCGCTGAGGCGGGCGCCCGACTCGTCAGCTTGGTATTCGCGGGTGCGGCTGATGGCCATCTGGATGATCGCGGCGGCCACGGGGCCCAGGATCAGCATGAGCAGGGCGCCGAAGACGCCGGGGCCGTCGCGGTCGTCGTCGGAGCGGCCGGGCATGAACATGCCCAGGTAGGTCAGGTAGGTGACGACGGTGGCGAGGGCCGCGGCGACGGACGAGATGAGGATGTCGCGGTTGTAGACGTGGGAGAGCTCGTGGCCGATGACGGCGCGCAGTTCCCGGTAGTCGAGCATCCGCAGGATCCCGCGGGTGACGCAGACCGCGGCGTTGCGCGGGTTGCGTCCGGTGGCGAAGGCGTTGGGCTGCGGTGTCTCCGAGACGTACAGGCGCGGCATGGGCTGGCGGGCCGCGGTTGCCAGTTCGCGGACCATCGCGTACAGGTCGGGTGCCTCGACCTCGCTGATGGGGTGCGCGCGCATCGAACGCAGTGCGATCTTGTCGCTGAAGAAGTAGGCGACGCCATTGCTGACCAGTGCTATCACCAGGGCGATGAACAGTCCGCCCCGGCCGCCCAGGCCCCATCCGACGAGCAGCATGACCCCGGAGAGCGCGGCGATGAGCGCCGCAGTCTTCACGCCGTTCATACCTCAAGAACCTCCCCTTGGCTCTACGCCCGGAACAACGTTTCGAGCAGGGGAAACGTTCCGCGCCGCCGGGTTCAGCCCGCGGGGAAGACGGCCTGCAGCAGTACCTGGGGGACGACCGAGAGCAGAACGGCGCCGACCGTCGTCACGCCCAGTGCCAGCCGTGACGGCAGTCCGGGCCGCGGCAGCGGTCCGGTGCCGGGGGCGGGCGCGAACAGCCGGACCGCCCACACCAGGTAGTAGTAGAGCCCGATGACCACGTTGACCGCCATCACGGCGGCCAGCCACAGCACCGGGGCGGTCGCCACCGCCTGGAAGACCATGACTTTGGCGATGAGTCCCATGATGCCGGGCGGCAGGCCGGCCAGGCAGATCAGGAAGAAGGCGAGCGCGAGTCCGGAGGGCGCGTCGCGGCGGACGAGCCCGGCGTAGTCGCTCAGCGTGTCGCGTCCCGACGCGTGGGTGAAGGCGTGGACGACCGCGAAGGCGCCGAGGTTCATCACCGCGTAGAACGCCAGGTATCCGGCGGTCGCGGCGATGCCCTGGGCGATGTGCCCGGTTCCGACGGCAAGTGGCGCGAGCATGTAGCCCGACTGCGCCACCGACGACCAGGCGAGCAGCCGTACGGCCTGGGTCTGCCGCAGCGCCATGACGTTGCCGACGGTCATCGTCATCGCCGCCAGGACCGCCAGCAGCGGCCCCCAGGCGCCGTCCTGGGTGGGGAAGGCGAGCGCGACGACCAGGGCGATCCCCGCGAATCCCCCGGCTTTGGAGACGACGGACAGGAACGCCGCGATCGGCACCGGCGCCCCCTGGTAGACGTCCGGCGTCCAGAAGTGGAACGGCACCGCCGCGACCTTGAACGCGAAGCCCGCGACGACCATGACGACGCCCGCCGTCAGGACGGGCTGGAGGGGCCCGTGCACGGACGCGACGGCGATCCGGTCGAAGTGCATCGCCCCCGTCGTCCCGTAGACGAGGCTGGTGCCGAACAGCAGCACGGCCGCGGAGACGACGGACACGAGGAACAGTTTCACCGCGGCCTCGGTGGCGCGCCCGTCGTAGCGTTTGAGGGCGACCAGCGCGAACACCGGGAGCGACAGCGTCTCCAGTGACACGAACAGCAGCACCAGGTCGCGGGCGGCGACGAGGGTCAGGACGCCGGTGACGGCGCTCAGCAGCAGGAAGTAGTACTCACCCGCCGGGACGTCGGCGGCCTCCAGTTCCGAGAGCGACATCAGGACGACCACGATGGCCGCGGCCAGGACGATGCCCTGGAAGAGCAGCGTGAAGTGGTCGACGACGTACGAGCAGGACGCGGGGCCGCCGTCGCGCAGGGTCTCCGGCACGCAGAACGTCCGCCGCACGTCGCCGGGGACGAGCGCGAAGACGGCGGCGAGGCCGATGGCCAGCGCCAGTGCCGTCAGCCAGCCCAGCCACCGCCGTCCCAGCTCGAACGCGCCGGCCAGCAGCAGGGCGACGGCCGCGACCGCGACGACCAGCACCGGCGCCACCGCCGCGTAGTCGATCCTCTGGATGACGTTCACGACCCCGCTCCGATCAGCGCGCGCACCGGCCCGTCGGTGAGGGCGAGGAGCGCCTTGGGCCACAGCCCCACCAGCACCACCAGGATGATCAGCGGCACCCAGGAGGCCCATTCCTCCGGGTGCGGTTCGGCGACGGAGGGACCCGTGCCGGCCCGGCCGTGGGTGATCCCGGCCAGCAGCCGCAGGAAGTAGGCGGCGGTCAGCACCAGGCCCACCGCCGCCACGGCCATGTAGGTCACGAAGGCTTCGCGGGGCAGCCCGGTGCCGGGCCGGTAGGCGCCGATCAGCGCCAGCGCCTCGCCCCAGAATCCGGCGAGGCCCGGCAGCCCGAGGGAGGCGATGGCGGCGAACGTGAGCACGCTCGCCAGCCGCGGCGCGCGCGACAGCATCCCGCCGCCGATCCGGGCGAGGTCGCCGGTCCCGTACCGGTCCTTGATCGAGCCGGCCAGGAAGAACAGCAGCCCGGTGATGAGCCCGTGCGCGATGTTGCCGAACAGCGCGGCGTTCAGGCCGGCGGCGGTCAGCGTCGCGATGCCCAGCAGCACGAAGCCCATGTGCCCGATGGACGAGTAGGCGATCATCCGTTTGAGGTCGGTCTGCGCCAGGCAGGCCAGCGCGCCGTAGACGATGCCGACGACGGCGAGGCAGCCCAGCCAGGGCGCCCAGAACGCCGCGCCCTGCGGCAGCGCCGGCACCGCGATGCGCACCAGCCCGTAGGTGCCCATCTTCAGCAGCACCCCGGCCAGCAGCACGGAGCCGACGGTGGGCGCCTCGGTGTGCGCGTCGGGGAGCCAGGTGTGCAGCGGCCACATCGGCGCCTTCACCGCGAGCCCGAGGCCGATGAAGGCGAACGCCGCGATCTGGGTGCCGCGCGCGAGGTGGAGGCCCTGGCGTTCGGCCAGCGCGGTCATGTCGAAGGTGCCGGCGCTGATGCCCAGCACCATCAGGCCCGCCAGCAGGACCGCCGAGCCCAGGAGCGTGTAGAGGATGAACTTGAACGCCGCGCGGCGCCGCCCCTCCCCGCCCCAGATCGCGATGATCGCGTACATCGGGATCAGCACGATCTCGAAGAAGACGAAGAACAGCACCAGGTCCAGCGCCAGGAACGTGCCGACCATCCCCACTTCGAGGAGGAACAGCAGCGCCGTCAGCAGCCGCGCGTTCGGCACCTCGCGCTGCCCGAGGTACAGGAAGCACAGG
>JAFACJ010000219.1 GCA_023425615.1 Actinomycetes bacterium | reverse complement strand
GGATCGGAGTCCGGGCGGCGCGGCGCCTTCGTCTTCGCGCTCAGCTCACCGCGATGGCGCGCTCGGGGCAGCTCGCGACCGCCTTGAGGACGGTGTCCTCAAGGCCCGCGGGCACCTCGTCCACCAGGACCACGGCGTACCCGTCGTCGGAGATGTCGAAGACCTCGGGGCAGAGCGTGCAGCAGACCCCGTGGCCGCGGCAGTTGTCGTCGTCGACCGTCACTCTCATCAGGCGCCGCCCCCGGCGAGGTCGAACTCCAGGTGGAGGTTCATCAGGCCGCGCAGGATGAAGGTCGGCATGTAGTCGTAGCGGCGGGATCCCGCGGGCCCGTGCGCCTTCTCCGAGATGCGGATGTCGGTCGTGCGGTCCAGGATCCGCTCCAGGATGACCTTGGCCTCCGCACGGGCGAGGGGGGCGCCGGGGCAGGTGTGGATGCCGCGCCCGAACGCGATGTGGTGGCGGGCGTTGGAGCGGGTCACGTCGAAGGAGCCGGGGTCCTCGAAGTGGCGCGGGTCGCGGTTGGCCGCGCCGTTCACGAGCATGAGGATGGTGCCGGCCGGGACGTCGACGCCGCCCACCTCGGTGGGGACGCGCGCCAGCCGGAAGTCGCCCTTGATGGGGCTCTCCATCCGCAGCGCCTCTTCGATGAAGTTGGGGATGCGCTCGCGCTCGGCGCGCAGCAGCCGCTGGAGCTCGGGGTCCTCGGCGAGGATCTTCAGCGCGGAGCTGAGGAGCCGGACGGTGGTCTCCTGGCCGGCCGAGAACAGGTTGGCGGCGACCCGCACCACCTCGATGACCTCGGGCAGCGAGCCGTCGGGGAACGTCGCGGCGGCCAGGCCGGTCAGCACGTCGCCGCGCGGCTCGCGGCGGCGGTCCTCGATGTAGGCGGTGAACGCCGAGTACAGGAACTCCAGCGGGCTGTGCCCGAGGGTGTCGCCCTCGCCGGTGCTGCCGATGGTGCCGCCGCCGGTCTCCTTCTCGGGCTGGAGCTGGAGCTTGACGAGGAAGTTCTGGCGGTCCTCCTCGGGCACGCCGAGGAGGTCGGCGATGACGAGCATGGCGAACGGGCCCGCCACCTGGCGGATGAAGTCGCCCTCACCGGAGGCGAGGTAGGGGTCGAGCAGCCCGTCCGCCAGGCGCCACATGACCTCCTCGTTCTCCTTGAGGCGCTTGGGGGTGATGAGCTTCATCAGCAGCGCCCGGTGCTTGGTGTGCAGCGGCGGGTCGAGCGTGGGGAGCTGGTCGTTCATCGGCAGCTGGTCGCGGTACTGCTCGATCAGCGCGCTCACGTCGCCCTCCAGGGGCACCGGGAACCCGGGGAAGGGGCCGGTCACCGAGATGCACGAGGAGAACGTCTCGGCGTCGTGGAGCACCTGGGCCGCCTCGTCGTAGCCCGTCACCATCATCACGTCGTGGTGGGGCTCGCGGTGCACGGGGCACTTGGCGCGCAGGGCATCGAGATACGGGTACGGGTCCTCGACCAGATCGGCGTCCCGGAAGAAGTTCTTCGCCTCGAGTTCGTTCACTGTCCTTAACGCTCCCTACCGACACCGCAGATGCGGGAGGATGTGATCATCGGATCCGCCACGGGATGCGATCATGGGCCTACCGCTTCATGAGAGTTAGGTTCTCATTCTTGAGTATAAGGTTTCCATAGTGTCGGTCGGCAGTCAACGTGGGCCCCGGAGGGCGGCAGAGGGCGGACGCGGGCGGCGCGTCAGTTCCGCGGCTGGGGATGATCGGCCAGCCACTTCTCGAATTTCGCCTTGAGTTTGAGGAATTCGTCGTAGGTCACCGCGTATTCGGTGCGGCGCTCCGTCGGGTTCGTCGTGACGAAGTAGAGCCATTTCCCCTCGGCCGGGTCCATGGCCGCCTCGATGGCGGTGCGGCCCGGATTGGAAATGGGGCCGGGCGGCAATCCCCGGTGCCGGTAGAGATTGTAGGGGGAATCGATGTCCTGGTGCCGCCGGCGCACATCTATGGTGCGCTTCTGCCAGGCGTACAGCAGCGCCGGATCGAATTGCAGGCTCATATCCGCCTTCAGCCGGTTGTGCACGACCCGGGAGATCATCCGGTAGTCCTCGGGCCGGCCCGCCTCCGCCTCGATCAGGCTGGCGACGGTGACGACCTGGGCGGGGGAGAGGCCGAGGGCGCGCCCCCGTGAGAAGTCGACGCCACGGGTCTCCTGCCGGAAGCGGGCGACCATCAGGCCGAGCAGCTGCGCTGCCGTCGCGTTCGGCGGCAGGTCGTAGCGGCCGGGGAACAGATAGCCCTCGACCTTGCCGCCCGCGAAGTCCGGCAGGCCCAGGGAGCCCGGGTCCACCTTCTTGAACTCCGCCACCGGGATGCCGGTGGCCTGCGACAGCTGCGTGTAGATCTCTGAGGCCCACCGGCCTTCGGAGATGTGCACGACACCGAGCCGGGAGGCCGGGTCGAGCAGCGACGCGACGGCAGTGCGCGCCGCCATCTGCCGCCTCATCCGGTAGAACCCCGGCTGGAGGGTCTGGAGCCGGGTCTCGGCAGCGTCGGTGAACGCCTTGACGGACTTGACGACACCGGCCTTCACCAGCCTCCGCCCCACGTCGGAGGTGGAATCGCCCTGCACCACCTCGACGGTGACCGTCTCCGCGCCACGCCCGGAGTAGTCCGGGGGCGGCATGTGCTCCTTCAGCTTGGTGTAGCCGAAGTAGCAGCCACCGCCGATCACCGCCAACAGGAAGAGCAGCGAGGCGACGACGGCGGTTCCGCCGCGCTTCTTCCCGCCCCGATGCCGGGCGGGCCCGCCTTCTCCCCAGAGTTCCGTACCGGCCATCGCTTCTCCTGACGGACAGAGCATGGAAAGACGATGCTCTCCAGAGCCCTCCCCGCGCCCCGCCCCCCGATCGCCCTCCGGGTGATTTTTTGCCGACGGCCGGTCCTCTGTTTGCGCGGCCTCAGCGGGACGTGCCCGGTGGGACCCCGC
>JAFACJ010000183.1 GCA_023425615.1 Actinomycetes bacterium | reverse complement strand
TTTCCCGCGCTTCGTCGCGCGTGAGGTTGCCTGCCACATGCCCTCCCGGGATCTGTCTGGTAGCTCTTGGGATCTTTTCATGTCTACCCGGCCTGCGGGAATTCGCCGCTCGATCGCCTGGTTGTCCGCAGCGAAAGGCAACCATCCAGGGAGGGTCTGATTTGTCAGAAAATGAGAAGGTACCCGTTGACTTCTGGTTCGACCCTCTGTGCCCGTGGGCGTGGATCACCTCGCGGTGGATCCACGAGGTCGCCGCGCTGCGGCCGATCGAACCGCGCTGGCACGTGATGTCGCTCGCGGTGCTCAACGAGGGACGCGACATCCCCGAGCAGTACGCGGAGATGATGAAGCGGGCATGGGGCCCGGTACGGGTGGCGATCGCCGCCGAGAGCAAGTACGGGCCGCAGGTCCTCGGCGACCTCTACACCGAACTGGGCACCCGCACCCACAACCAGGGCCGCGGCATCAGCACCGAGGTCATCGCCGAGGCGCTGGAGGCCGCGGGCCTGGACCCGGCGCTGATCGAGGCGGCCGACGACACCGCCTACGACGAGGCGGTCCGCGCCTCCCACAAGGTGGGCATCGACAAGGTCGGCCAGGACGTCGGCACCCCGGTCATCGAGGTCGAGGGCGTCGCCTTCTTCGGCCCCGTCGTCACCCCGATCCCGCGCGGGGAGGACGCCGCGCGGCTCTGGGACGGGGTGCGCCTCGTCGCTGGCACGCCTGGTTTCTATGAACTTAAGCGCTCTCGCGAAGCTTCGCCTAGTTTCGAGTGATATCGCGGCGGGTACCGCCGGTCCATGGCCCAGCAGATGCGGATCACCCCCGGCATCGCGATGCGGGTGCGTGACGTCTCCCGCCCACGCCCCGAGGACCTCCGCGCCGCCGCGCACGGAACGGCGGACCCGGCGCCGCCCGAGCCCCAGGACGCGAAGACGCCGCCGCCCCGCAAGCGGGAACGGCGGCGTCCCGGCGCCGGCGACGAGGCCGGCTAGGGCAGCGGCGGGAGCTTCCCATCGGTCTCGTACTCGGTGATCATGTCGATGCGGCGGGTGTGCCGCGACTCCCCCGAGTAGGGGGTGATAAGGAACAGCTCGACGAACCGCGTCGCCTCCTCCAGCGTGTGCTGGCGGGCGCCGAGGCTGATCACGTTGGCGTCGTTGTGCTCGCGGGCCAGGGTCGCGGTGGCGGCGTTCCACACCAGGGCGGCGCGCACCCCCTTGACCTTGTTGGCGGCGATCGCCTCGCCGTTGCCCGAGCCGCCGAGCACGATGCCCAGCGAGCCGGGCTCGGCCGCGGTGGCCTCGGCGGCCCGCAGCACGAACGGCGGGTAGTCGTCCAGGGCGTCGTACACCGCCGGACCGCAGTCGACAGGCTCATGGCCGTTGGCCTTCAGCCACCCGACCAGGTGCTCCTTCAGCTCGTAGCCGGCGTGGTCCGATCCCAGGAAAACTCGCATGGGGCAAGTCTCCCAAGGTCAGGCGGGGAAGGCGAACCCGGGGTCGATCTGCGCCTCCAGATCCTGGCCCGTCGCCCGGTTGGCCCAGCTCCTGGCGTTCTTGCGGTGGAACTCCACGGCCTGGCGCAGGAACCGCGGCCAGTCCTTGACCTGCTCATCGACGGTCTTGCGCAGGACGTCGAGGGCGGCGACGCCCGCCTCCTCCAGATGCGTCCCCGGCCGCCCCTGCTCGATGGCCCGCACCGCCGGCGAGTGCCCGAACCAGGCGACCAGGTCCTCCCCCACGTGCTCGCGCAGGTAGGCGAGGTCCTGGTCGTCGTGGACCTTGTTGCCGACCACCTTGATCGTCACCTCGTGGTCGCGGGCGTACTCGACGTACTGGCGGTGGACGCCGACGCCCTTCCTGGTGGGTTCGGCCACCAGGAACATCACGTCGAACCGGGTGAACAGGCCGGAGGCGAAGGTGTCGGCGCCCGCCGTCATGTCGACGACGACGTACTCGCCGGGCCCGTCCACCAGGTGGTTGAGGTACAGCTCCACCGCGCCGGTCTTGGAGTGGTAGCACGACACGCCGAGGTCCTCGTCGCTGAACTCGCCGGTCACCATGAGCTTGAGCGACGGCTCCAGGTCGATGGCGAAGTCGGTGTGGAACGGGTCGGAGCCGTGCGGGCGCAGCAGCCGGGAGCCCTCGCCCGGCGGGGTGGTCTTCACCATCGCGGCGGTCGAGGAGATCCGGGGATTGGTGCCGCGCAGATACTCCTTGAGCGCGGTGAGGTGGTCGCCGAGCGCGGGGACCGCGCAGCCCTCCGGCAGGCCGAGCGCGGCGCCCAGATGCTGGTTGATGTCGGCGTCCACGGCCACGACGGGCAGCCCGGCCCCGGCCAGGTGGCGGATGAACAGCGACGAGAGGGTGGTCTTACCGCTCCCGCCCTTGCCGACGAACGCGACTTTCACAGTGCCCCCAGTGATGGTCCAGGAATGAAAACCATTGTCATATTCAGTCTGGCGCATCACCGGGCGTCGCGCAATCGGAACGCGCGGTCAGGGCAGGGAACGCTGCGGGACGAAGCCGTAGGGCAGCTCGAGGCGGTGCGCCGCCATCAGCTCCGCGTCGGCCAGCAGCTCGGGGGTCGGCCCGTCGGCGGCGATCACCCCGCCGGACAGGATCAGCGAGCGCGGGCAGAGCTGGGCGGCGTACGGCAGGTCATGGGTGACCATCAGCACCGTGACGTCCAGGGAGAGCAGGATCTCGGCGAGCTCGCGCCGGGAGGCGGGGTCGAGGTTGGAGGACGGCTCGTCCAGCACCAGGATCTC
>JAFACJ010000158.1 GCA_023425615.1 Actinomycetes bacterium | reverse complement strand
CACCGCATCCGCGTCGTCATGCGCGACACCGGCGGAGGCTTCGGGCAGAAGGCGGTGCCGCAGCGCGAGGACATGTGCATCATGCTCGCCGCACGGAAGGTGCCCGCCGCGCTGAAGTGGATCGAGGACCGCCAGGAGAACCTCATCGCCGCCGGGCAGGGACGCCACGAGCACGGCGAGGCGCGGATGGCCTTCGACGCCGACGGCCGGATCCTGGCCGCCGCGATCGACCACGTGCAGGACGCCGGCGCCTACCCGACACCGTGGCCGACGCAGACGACGATGGTCGTGGGGCTGCTCTTCCCCGGCCCCTACCGGGTGCCCGACGCCACCTTCTCCTGCAAGTCCGTCTTCTCCAACACCACGGCCCGCACGGCCTACCGCGGACCATGGCAGTTCGAGTCGGTGGCGCGCGAGGTGCTGCTGGACCGCGCCGCCCGCGAGATGGGCATGGACCCGGTGGAACTGCGCCGCCGCAACCTGCTCCGGCGCGACGAGTTCCCGACCGCCAACGCCCACGGCATGCCCTACACCGAGGTCACGCCCCTGGAGACCTTCGAGCACGCGCTGGAGATCCTCGACTACGCGGCCTTCCGCAAGGAGCAGGAGGAGGCGCGCGCCGCGGGCCGCTTCCTCGGCGTCGGAACGTGCACCTACATCGAGCCGACCACCAGCGGAGTGGGGATGCACGCCACCGAGGGGGCGACGATCCGGATCGAGCCCTCGGGCAAGGTGAACGTGTACGTCGCGGGCGGGTCGAGCGGCAACAGCATCGAGACGACGGTCGTGCAGCTCGCCGCCGACGCGCTGCGCGTCGACATCTCCGACGTCAACACCATCCAGGGCGACACCGCGGTGACGCCGTTCGGCGGCGGCACGGGCGGCAGCCGTTCGGGATCGATGACCGCGGGCGCCATCGCCGTGACCGCGGCCGTGCTCAGGGAGCGCCTCACCGCGATAGCGGCGCACCGGCTGGGCGTGGCGCCCGAGGACATCGAGCTGGCCGGAGGCCGGGCCGTGGTCCGGGACGCGCCGGAGACCGGCATGTCCTACGCCGAGATCGCCGCCGTCGCCTACTTCCAGACCGAGAGCCTGCCGCCCGGACTGCCGACGGGGCTGGAGGCCAGCGAGCGGTACCGCTCGCAGAGCATGGTGATCTCGGCGAACGCCACGCACGTGTGCACCTGCGAGGTGGACGTCGTGACGGGCGAGGTGAAGCTGCTGCGCCACATCGTCGCCGAGGACTGCGGCCCGATGATCAATCCGGCCGTGGTCGAGGGACAGATCGCCGGCGGCACGGTGCAGGGCATCGGGGGAGCGCTGTACGAGCACTTCGCCTATGACCCGGACGGCAACCCCCTCACCACCACTTTCATGGACTACCTCCTGCCGACCACGACCGAGGTCCCCGTGATCGAGTACGGCCACGTCGAGTCCCACGGACCGGGCGAAGGCGGCTACAAGGGCGTCGGCGAGGGCGGGGCGATCGGCGCTCCTCCCGCGGTCATCAACGCCGTCGCCGACGCGCTCGCGCCGTTCGGCGTGGAGGTCTCCCGGCTGCCGCTGTCACCCGCGGCGATCGTCGACCTGATCGGCGCATCCTCCGAACCGGCCACGGGGACGGCCCGCACATGAAACCGGCATCGTTCGAGTACCACGCCCCCTCGACGCTCGAGGAGGCGGTCTCCCTCCTGGCCGAGCTCGGCGAGGACGCCAAGGCCATCGCCGGGGGGCAGAGCCTGGCCCCCATGCTCATCCTGCGGCTCGCGGTCTTCGGCCACCTGGTCGACCTGCGGCGGGTGGCGGAGATCCGCGGCGTCGAGCGGCGCGGCGATGACCTGTGGATCGGCGCCGGCACGACGCAGGCCGCGATCCAGCGGTCCGCCGAGGTCGCGGCCGACGCGCCGCTGCTGGCCCGCGCCACCCCGCTGATCGGCCACTTCCAGATCCGCAACCGGGGCACCATCGGCGGGTCCATCGCCCACGCCGACGCGGCGGCCGAGTACCCCGCGGTGGCGCTCGCCCTCGACGCCCGGCTGGAGGCGGCCTCACCGCGCGGCAGGCGGACGATCCCCGCCTCGGCGTTCTTCACCGGCATGTGGAGCACCGCCCTGGCCGAGGACGAGCTGCTCACGGGCGTCTCCCTTCGCGCACGGCCGCCGCGCAGCGGTTTCGCGATCGAGGAGTTCGCGCGCCGCCGCGGGGACTTCGCCCTGGCCGGAGCGGCGGTCTCCGTCGAACTCGACGCCGAGGGCCGGATCGGGCGCTGCGGCATCGGGCTGTTCGGGCTCGGCCCGTCGGCGCGGCGGGCCGCGGCGGCCGAGGCCGGGGTGCTGGGCGCCGGGGCCGCGGAGATCGAGGCAGACGACGTCGGCAGGGCCGCCGTGGCGGATCTCACGTCGGTGCCGTCGGACCTGCACGGATCCGCCGACTACCGCAAGCGCGTCGGCGCCGCCATGGTGGCGCGCGCCTGGCGGAAGGCACTCCAGGAGGCGAGTGGTGACTGAGGTCGACATCGAGATGAAGGTCAACGGCGCGGTGCGGAGGGCGAGGGTGCAGCCGCGCCTCACCCTCGCCGACCACCTCAGGGGCACCTGCGGGCTGACGGGCACCCATCTGGGCTGCGAGCACGGGGTGTGCGGCTCGTGCACGGTCCTCCTCGACGGCGAGGCCGTGCGGGCCTGCCTGGTCTTCGCCGTGCAGGCGGACGGCTCGGAGGTCACCACGATCGAGGGCCTCGCGGCGCCCGGCGGCGGGCTCTCACCCGTCCAGGCCGCCTTCCGCGACCACCACGGGCTGCAG
>JAFACJ010000129.1 GCA_023425615.1 Actinomycetes bacterium | reverse complement strand
GGCCGCGCGGAGCCTGCGCGAGGTCGCCGACGAGGTCATCTGCCCCGACGTGGCACGTGACTTCTTCGCCGTCGGCCAGTTCTACGAGGACTTCACCCAGACCAGCGACGAGGAGGTCGTCACCCTGCTCAAGCGGGCACGGGAACCGGCGATGGCCGTCGACCGCGAGGTGCGGGTGCTGGCCGGGACGGTGGAGCTGGCCGGGCATCTGGCGATACCGCGCCACCCGATCGGGATCGTGCTGTTCGCCCACGGCAGCGGCAGCAGCCGCCACAGCCCGCGCAACCACCAGGTCGCCCGCTCCCTGACCGGGGCGGGGCTGGGCACCTTGCTGTTCGACCTGCTGACCCGCAGGGAGGAGAGCGACCGCGCCTATGTCTTCGACATCCCGCTGCTGGCCGAACGGCTGGCCGACGCCACGGGCTGGCTCACCCGCCAGGACGAGGCGGCGGGTCTTCCCGTCGGCTACTTCGGCGCCAGCACCGGTGCCGCCGCGGCCCTGATCGCCGCGGCCGAGCCTGGCTCCCCGGTGTCGGCGGTGGTCAGCCGCGGTGGCCGTCCCGACCTGGCGATGCCGGCCCTCCCGCAGGTACAGGCGCCGACCCTCCTCATCGTGGGAGGCGCCGACCTGCCGGTGATCGACCTCAACGAGCAGGCGCTGGCGCGGCTGAGATGCCCCAAGCACCTGGCCATCGTCCCCGGCGCCACCCACCTGTTCGAGGAGCCGGGCGCGCTGGAGGAGGTCGCCTCCCTGGCCGCCGCCTGGTTCGGCGAGCACCTGGCACGCGGCCGTTCGCGGGAGTGAGCGCGGCTCAGAACGCGGTGTGCTCCAGCCAGTACTCCAGCAGCCCGCTGTCGCCCTCCACGCGCAGGCCCTGCGGGGAGCGGCGCCGGTTGAGCACCAGGAGCACCTGGGTGAGGGGGCCGCTGACGGTGACGTCGGCCGGTTCGTCGAGGTGCGACCAGGTGACGGCCCGGGGTGAGCGGCGGACCGACCAGGCGCGGGGGACGTCGGTCGCGGAGAACCTCAAGACGCCCTCACCGCGCAGCGCGGTCAGGCCGGGGGACAGTCCCGCCGCCGATCCGGCGGCGACGAGGTCGAGCCCCTCGCCGATGACGTCGCAGGCCACCTGCCGGTCGACCTCGAACGGCTCGTCCAGGGCCAGGGCGGCGTCGGCGCGGTGGACGACGAGGTCGTTGCGCATCCGGCGGGTCCAAAAACGCGCGGGGCGCGGCCCCAGGAACGTCCAGACCTCGGTGTCGCCGGCGTCGTGGACGGCGGCCTCCAGCAGGTCGGATCCCTCGCGCAGCCAGGGTCCGGGGTCGGCGGGCGCGCGGTCCCGCGGCTGGGGCGGCGGTGTGCCCCGGCGGACCAGCGCGGCGGCCCAGCGCTGGCCTCCGCCCACATGGGAGGACAGGTCGGCGAGGGTCCAGCCGGGGCAGGTGGGGACGGGCAGCGCGGGGTCGGCGCCGGTGAGCAGGTCGGCGAGGGCGTCGGTCTGGAACCGGAGCGAGGTGTGCGGGGGCATGTACCCTCCCTTTGTGATACCTACGTACCATCAAGTTGTGGTACCTGTGTATCACGAACGGAAGAGGCGGTCCAAGCGGCGGGTGAGGACGGCGAGCGCGCCCGCCCCGTCCCTGTTCCCGGTCAGCACGCTGATCCCCAGCCCGTTGGCCAGCGCCAGCAGCTCCGCGGCCAGGAGATCCGGCTCCTCCTCTTCCGCCAGGAGGCCGGCCTCGCGCGCGTCGGCCAGCTGCCGGGCCAGGAACCCCTCCAGGACCGCCGCGTCCCGCGCGCCCTGCTGGGGAATCGGCCCTTGCCGGGAGAGCGTGTAGGTGTAGTAGGCGTGGTAGGTGAGGACGACGCGGCGCCCGTCCTCGTCGATCGGCAGCACCGCCGACAACGCGCCCAGCAGCCTCTCGCGCGCCCCGGTCTCTCCCTCGGTGCGCTCCCGGATCCGCTCGCCGATGCGCACCGCCAGATGCTCCAGCGCCCCGGCCAGCAACTCGTCCTTGCTGTGGAAGTAGTACTGCACGAGCCGCAGCGACACTCCGGCCTCGGCCGCCACCTCGCGCATGGTGGCCGCGTGCAGTCCGCGCTCACTCGCCACCGCCAGCAGCGCCTCGGCGATCTGCCTCCGTCGTGCCGCGTGGTCGACCAGCTTGGGCACCCGCCCCTCCTTCCGTACCGGCGCCACCCTATGCGCCAGGCCCGCGTCCGGACCGTCGCCCTGGGCGCCGGAGCCGCCTTCGGCCTGTCGGGCGCCCTCTTCCAGTCCGTCACCCGCAACCCCCTGGGCAGCCCCGACGCCATCGGTCTCGGCACCCGCCCCGCCCGCGTCCGCACCGCCGCGGTCATCCTGTCGATCGTCCTGTCGGCGGCAGCCGTCAGCGCCGCCGGACCCATCGCCTTCATCGCCCTGTGCGCGCCGCAGATCGCGCGCCGCTGCACCGGCGCGCCGGGCCCCGGCCTGGGCATGTCGGCGCTGGCCGGAGCGCTCCTGCTGGTCGTCGCCGACCTGACCGCCCAGCAGCTTCCCCTGTTCACCACCCTGCCCGTCGGCATCTACACCATGGCGCTGGGCGGCGGCTACCTCGGCTGGCTGCTGGTGCGCGAGTGGCGGCGCGGCGCCTTGTGATCCGAGACCGTTGCGCTCCTCCCGAAGCAGATTATTCTGATCGATATGGCAGGAATAGTGAGCGAGGGGCAGCGGTCCACCGTGAGCTGGACCGAACCGGAGGGGCTGCATCCGCGGGGCACGGTGGTCCTCGTGCCGGGGCGGGGAGAGCGGCCGGAGGTGTACGAGCGGTTCGGGCGGCGGCTGGCGTTCGACGCCTACCGCGTGCACGTCGTTGACGATCCGGTCGGGAAT
>JAFACJ010000128.1 GCA_023425615.1 Actinomycetes bacterium | reverse complement strand
AGGTACACCAGATCGTCCAGGGCGGGGGCCTCGTCGTCGACTGCCAGCACGCGCATGCCCAAAGCGTGATGACCCTCACATGAGTTGTCAACCGACCGAAACATCGGGGTGGTACTTGGGGACCCGGAGGCTGACCTTCATCCCCGCCCCCGCCGCCGTCTCGACCACCAGCCCGTAGCCGTCGCCGTAGACCTGGCGCAGCCGGGAGTCCACGTTGGCGAGGCCGATCCCGCTCTCGCCCGGCCGCTCCCCCGCCAGCACCATGCGCATCTCCTCGGGGTCCATGCCGACGCCGTCGTCCTCCACGCTGATCCGGCACTCGGCGCCGGCGTCCTCGGCCAGCAGGATGATCCGGCCCGGACCCGGGCGGCCTTCGAGCCCGTGCCGCACGGCGTTCTCCACCAGCGGCTGGAGGCACAGGAACGGGACCGCCACCGGCAGCACCTCGGGCGCGATCCGCAGCGTCACCCGCAGCCGCTCCTCGCCGAACCTGGCGCGGGCCAGCAGGAGGAAGCGGTCGATGTTGTGCAGTTCCTCGGCCAGTGTCGTGTAGTCGCCGTGCCGCCGGAAGGAGTAGCGGGTGAAGTCCGCGAACTCCAGCAGCAGTTCCCGCGCCCGCTCGGGGTCCGTCCTGACGAACGAGGCGATCGTGGTGAGCGAGTTGTAGACGAAGTGCGGGGAGATCTGCGCCCGCAGCGCCCTGACCTCGGCCTCCGCCAGGAGGGTACGCGACCGGTCGAGCTCGGCCAGCTCCAGCTGGGTGCCGACCCAGCGGGCCACCTCCTCGGCCGCCCGCACCAGCCCCGCCGAGGCGTGCGCGCCGTAGGCGATGAGCGTCCCCACCACCCCGCCGTCGGCGGTCAGCGGCACGACGACGGCGGCGGGACCGTCCGGCGGCTCCACCACCCGGGAGCGGCCCGAGGCCAGGGTCTCGGCGGCCAGCTCCAGCGCGTACGGCCGGTGGCCGGTGAGCACCTCGTCCCTGCTGGTGATCGCCAGCTCGTCCGCGCCCAGCAGCTCCCGCAGATGCCGGCCCGCCTTCTCGGCCCCGGCCCTGGTCAGGCCGCCGCGCAGCGCGGGCGCCGCCAGCGACGCCTTGTGCAGCGTCTCGAACACCGCGCGCTCGGCGGGGCCGCCGAGATCACGCCGCCGCAGCCGTGCCAGCAGGACCGCCGCTACCCCCGCGGCCAGGGCCGCCGGAACACCGAACACCAGGAACTCCACCGGCCCAAGGTAGCCCGGACGGAGGGGCTCCGCGCCGGGGATAGCCTGGGCCCATGACCGCCGAGCCCGTCCGTCCCTCCGCCGCCGAGACGTCCGAGACCCCGGCCTGCTGCGCCGCCTCCCGCCCCGCCTCGGCGCCTCTGCCCGTCACGTTGGGCGCCCCCCCGCCGCGGAAGGCGGCTCCCGCGCCCAAGGGCATGCTCCTGCTGGACGGCGGCGTCTTCCGGATGGGCAACGAGGACGCGAACGCCAACCCCCTGGACGGCGAGGGCCCCGTGCGCGAGGTGAAGGTCGAGCCCTTCCGCATCGACGCCACCGCCGTCACCAACGCCCAGTTCGCCCGTTTCATCAAGGAGACCGGCTACCTCACCGAGGCCGAGCGGTTCGGCTGGTCGTTCGTCTTCCACCTCCGCCTGGCCCCGCACATCGCGGCGAGCACGCCCTCCCCCGAGGGCACCCCCTGGTGGCGCGGTGTCGAAGGCGCCCACTGGCGTGCGCCCGAGGGGCCCGGCTCCGACGTCCAGCGCCGCCAGAAGCACCCCGTCGTCCACGTCTCCTGGAACGACGCCGCCGCCTACGCCGCCTGGGCCGGCAAACGCCTCCCCACCGAGGCGGAATGGGAGTACGCCGCCCGGGGCGGCCTGGACCAGGCGACGTACCCGTGGGGCGATGAGTTCACCCCCCGCGGCCAGCGCCGCTGCAACGTCTGGCAGGGCCAGGGCAGCTTCCCCGACCGGCACGACGGCGTTCCCGGCACCGTCCCCGCCGACTCCTACCGGCCCAACGCCTACGGCCTCTACAACACCGTCGGCAACGTCTGGGAGTGGTGCTCGGACTGGTTCGACGCGAACGAGGACCGCCGCTCCATGCGCGGCGGCTCCTACCTGTGCGACGACTCCTACTGCAACCGCTACCGCGTGGCCGCCCGCACCGCCAACACCCCCGACTCCAGCACCGGCAACACCGGCTTCCGCTGCGCCGCCGACGCCTGAGCGCTACTCCTTCGTGACGGGGGCCGCGGGGTCGAAGGTGGCGAGGAGGTAGTCGTCGAAGTAGGCGACGGTCGCCTCCCACTTGGTGTCGTCGCGCTGGACGACGAAGCCGATGCGGCCGCCGGTGTAGGCGGAGTCGGAGTCGGTGTGGTCGAAGGCCAGGCGCCCGTCGACCCACAGGGCGAGGCGGGTCGAGGTGCCCTGGACCGAGCAGACCGCCTGGAGCCGGTGCTCGGTGTCGCCCAGGGCGGGGACGGTGCCGCGGGCCAGGAAGACGCGGTTGCCCTGGGTGGTCTTGCCGAGGCGGGCGCGGCCCTCGCGGTCCACCATCAGCTCGTAGTTGCTGTTGCGGTCGCCGTCGGCGTTGTCGCCGAAGCACAGGAAGCCGGCGCTGCCCGCCCGGTTGCCCGCGGTGATCTGCATCTTGGCCGACAGCAGGAGGTCCTGGTCGGGGTCCTTGAGGACGTTGCGCCACGCCCAGTAGGTGCCGGAGGCGCTGGGGATCTCCTGGCGCCAGCGGCCGTTGTCGTAGGTGGCGCTCGGCGGGTTCTTGGGGAAGCCGGACTCGGTGTCGCTGAAGTCGTCGGGGCCGACGATGGTGTTCACAGGCGTCGGCGGGGGCGGGCCGCTCTCGCCCTCCTTCTTCTTCTCGCCCAGCAGGTACAGGGGGCTGGAGGGGATCACCAGCAGCGCCACCAGCAGGACGCCCGCCATGCCCAGGGCGATGAACGCGCCGTACAGCAGTGCCTTGCCGCCGCCTCCTCCCGGAGAGGGCGGCGTGCCGCCCGGCGCGGTCGGCGGAGGCTGCTGCCAGTGCCCCGGCGGCGGCGTGCCCCACTGGCCCTGGGCGGGGGCGAGCGGCTGCGGCATGGGGGTGGGCTGCGGCTGGGGC
>JAFACJ010000049.1 GCA_023425615.1 Actinomycetes bacterium | reverse complement strand
GAGCTGCGCAAGGGCCAGGCACCGCCGGAGCTCCAGGCCGCCGTCGCCGCCCTGTCGGCGCGCGACCTGCCCGCCTATGAGAAGTGCCTCGCCGCGCTGGCCGAGGCGCACGCCGAGCAGAAGGCGCAGGCCCGCTGCGAGGAGCTGCTGGAGCGGCTGCGCGCCGCCCACCCCAGCCTCGCCCACCAGCCGCTGCTGGTGCCCGAGGAGTGGGAGGCGGCCTGGCGCTGGGCGCATGTGTCGTCGCTGCTGCTGGAGCATCCGCGCCCGCGTGAGGACATCGAGCTGGCCGACGCCCTGGAGCGCGTCCGCGAGCAGTCGCGCCAGGCGCAGGCCGTCCTGGCGTACGCCCAGGCGTGGGGATGGGTGCTGGCCAGGTCGGCGGACGGCTCGCCGCCCGCCCCGCCGCTGTGGATCACGACGCCGGGCGAGCTCCCCGCGGTGCTGCCGCCCGTGCCCGACTCCTTCGACGTCGTGGTCGTCGACCACGCGGGTGAGGGCGTCGAGGCCCTGTTCCTGCTCTGGTACGCGCCGCGTGTCGTGATCCTGGGCGAGGGCGGGACGGTGTCCCGCGACCGTGCCCTCACCCCGGACTCGACGTTCTTCGGCGCCCTCTCCGCCCGTTTCCCGGTGCTGGGATGGGGAGCCGCGGGCCCCGGCGTGCTCGTGCCGCCGGAACCCGAGCGTCCCTCCGTCCCCGAGCCGCGCTCCGGCGAGGAGCCGCCCGAGGTCCTTCCCGGCCGGTCGATCGTCGCCTACCGGCGGGATGAGCTGGTCGCGCTGGTGCGCGGCCTGGCCGCCGAGGCCGACCTCACCGACGAGCAGCTCGTGGAGCGCGCCCGCCGGCTGCTGGACTGCCCGCAGGATGAGCAGCTCATCGTCGAGGCCCGCCTGCGCTACGCCGTCCAGTCGCTGCGCCCGGGTTGATCCGGGGGGCCGCCCCTCGCTCCGGCGCGGTCCGCCGCCCATGGTGGTCAGCGGACGAGGACCGTGGCGCCGCCGTGGCCGAAGAGGCCCTGGTTGACGGCGATCCCGACGCGGGC
This sequence comes from Actinomycetes bacterium, assembly GCA_023425615.1. Lineage (GTDB taxonomy): Bacteria > Actinomycetota > Actinomycetes > Streptosporangiales > Streptosporangiaceae > Actinocorallia. The sequence continues at coordinate 5,260 of JAFACJ010000049.1, read as the reverse complement.
GCCCTCCACCTGGCGGCCCTCGGCCCTGCCGCGCAGCTGCCAGGTCAGCTCGCAGACCTGGGCGATGGCCTGGGCGGGGATCGCCTCGCCGAAGCTGGACAGGCCGCCGGAGGGGTTGACCGGGATCCTGCCGCCGAGCGCCGTCTCGCCCGCGCGCAGCAGGGACTCTGCCTCCCCCGGCGCGCACAGGCCGAGGTCCTCCATCCAGTCGAGCTCCAGGGCGGTGGACAGGTCGTAGACCTCGGCGGTCGAGACGTCCTCGGGGCCGACGCCCGCCTCCTCGTAGGCGTGGTGTGCCAGCGCGGCGCGGAAGGGCAGCGCGGATTCGGCGACGGTCATCGCGGAGTCCGTCGCGAAGTCGGGCAGGTCGATGACGGTCTTGGGGAAGGTGGGGGTGGCCGTCGACAGGCCGGCGAGGCGGACGTGGTCGAGGCCGCGGGAGCGCGCGAACTCCAGCGAGGTCAGGACGAGCGCGGCGCCGCCGTCGCTGGTGGCGCAGATGTCCAGCAGCCGCAGCGGGTCGGCGACCACGGGCGACTCCAGCACCTCCTCGACCGCCACCTCCTTGCGGTAGCGGGCGTTGGGGTTGGCCAGCCCGTGCCGCGCGTTCTTCACCTTGACCAGGGCGAAGTCCTCGCGTGTGGAGCCGTGCAGCGCCATGCGGCGGCGGGCCGCGAGCGCGAAGTACATGGGGTTGGTGGCGCCCAGCAGCCGGAAGCGCAGCCAGTCCGGGTCATCGGGCCGGTCGCCGCCGACCGGCGCGAAGAAGCCCTTGGGCGCGGCGTCGGCGCCCACCACGAGCGCCACGTCGCACAGCCCGGCCAGGATCTGGGCGCGGGCGCCGGCGATCGCCTGGGCGCCGGAGGCGCAGGCGGCGTAGCAGGACGACACCTGCGCCCCCGACCAGCCGAGCGCCTGCGCGAACGTGGCTCCCGCGATGAAACCCGGGTAGCCGTTGCGGATGGTGTCGGCGCCCGCCACGTACTGCACGTCCTGCCAGGACAGTCCGGCGTCCGCGAGGGCGGCCCGCGCCGCGGCCAGCCCGTACTCGATGAAGCTGCGTCCCCACTTGCCCCACGGGTGCATGCCGGCCCCGACGACGGCGATCTCCTTGCCGCTCATGACACGGGCCTCCACATCCACACCGCGTACTCGGCCTCGGCGTCCTCATACAGCGTGCCGACGGTGAGCTCGACCTCCTGGCCGACGGCGAGGTCGGCCACGGTGAACCCGGGCACCACCTGGCCCAGGACGACGATCTTCTCCACGTCCAGCTCGACCGCGGCCAGCACATAGGGCCGGAACGGTTCGGGCGAGACGTAGGGCGCGGGCGGCTTGTACCGGGAGTCGGCGTAGGACCAGATCCGCCCGCGCGTGGAGAAGGCGTACTCCGCCAGCTCCGAGCCGTCCTTGGGGCCGGCGCAGCCGGGGTTCCGGCAGGCCAGCGTGTTGCGCGGGAAGTACGGCGTGCCGCACGTCCCGCAGCGGGTACCGATCAGCGCCACCGGATCGGTGGTGAACCACCCCTCGATGGCGAGCCTGCGTTCCTTGAGCACGCGACCTCCCGAAAAACCAACCAAGCGACCGCTCAAATGTAGCGCGCGGGAAGCTCTGGCTGAAGACGGGACCGGCCGGAACCCGGCGCCCTCAGGGGAGGGCGCGCAGGTTCTCCAGGATGTCGGGCACCGCCTCGTGGACGTCGTCGAGGAAGCGGATCAAGATCTCCCGCTCCTCGTCGGTGTAACCCGACAACCGCGCCCAGGCGGCGTCGGCGACGGGCTCGAACATCCCCAGAAGGGCGTCCACCCGCTCGTTCACCGGCTCCACCAGCACCCGGCGCCGGTCGGAGGCATCACGCACCCGGCGGACCAGGCCCGCCTTCTCCAGCCGGTCGATCAACGCGGTGATCGACCCTCCGGTGGTGAGACTCATCGTCTCGGCCAGCTTGCCGGGCGTCATCATCCCGTGCACCTGCAACAGATTGAGGGCCTGCGCGTCCGAGGCGTTCAGCCCCGCCTTCGCCGCTCCCGCGTTGTGCAACGTCACCGACCAGATGTCGTGGCGCCGCATCTTCTGCCGAAGTTCTTCCGCTGATTTCGATTCGCTAGACAAAAACTACTTCTTTCCCTGCTCCCGATGGCAACGAGACTAGTCGCCTTCCGGAGCAGGGATCGACCGCAGGGTCTCCCCTTCCTTCCGGTCAGACCCCCTGGGCCGTCTCCTTGGCCCAGCGGTAGTCGGCTTTTCCGGCCGGGGAGCGGCGCATCTCGGGGACGAAGGCGTAGGTGCGCGGCACCTTGTATCCCGACAGCTCGCGGCGGCAGTGGGCGTCCAGCTCCTCCTGGGTGACGGAGGTGGCGGACGTCTCGCGGAGCTGGACCACGGCCGCCACGCGGGAGCCGAAACGCTCGTCGGGGATGCCGGTGACGACCGCGTCGAAGACCGCCGGGTGGCCCTTCAGCACCGCCTCGACCTCCTCGGGGTAGACCTTCTCCCCGCCGGTGTTGATCGCCTGGGAGCCGCGTCCGAACACCGTGATGGTGCCGTCCTTCTCCACCGTGGCGATGTCGCCGGTGAGCAGCCAGCGCCTTCCGTCCACGACGGGGAAGGTCGCCGCGGTCTTCTCCGGATCGTTGTAGTAGCCGCTGGCGATGTAGCCGGTGCGGGCGAGCTGGCCGAGGACGCCAGAGCCGGGTTCCACCTGCCGCAGCGACTCATCGAGCACCGCGATGTCCGGCACGTCGGGGGCGAAGTGCAGGCCCTTCTCCGGGGAGGAGCCGGGCGTGGCCTGGGCGGTGGACCCCGACTCGGTGGACCCGAACCTGTCGAGGATCGCCACGTTCGGCAGCAGCGCGGCGAGCCGGTCGCGGACGGCGCCGGTGAGGATCGCGCCCGTGGAGACGAACGCGAACAGGTGGGACAGGTCGTAGGTGTTCTTCTCCAGCGCGTCGGCCAGCGGGATGGCCATCGCGTCACCGGTGACGGTGAAGGAGTTGACCTTCTCCCGTTCGACCGCCTTCCAGACGGTGTCGGCGTCGAACTTGCGGACGTAGACCATCGTCGCGCCCATCCACCAGGCGATGAACGTCGCGAGCTGGGCGGCGCCGTGCATGAGCGGGGCCACCGACATCATCACCAGCGTGCCGCTGTTCGCCGCGTGGTCCACCCAGCCCTGCGGGGTCTCGGGGGCGGGGTAGGTGGGGTTGGCGAAGGCGAACAGCATGTCCTTCATCCGCCAGAGCACGCCCTTGGGCATGCCGGTGGTGCCGCCGGTGTAGACGATGTAGAAGTCGTCCTCGCTGCGCGGCGCGAACCCGCGGGTGTCGGGGTGCCCGGCGGTGAACGCCTCGTACTCGTGCGCGCCGGGGACGGACGTCGTGCCGCCGACGCCGATGAGCAGGCGCAGCCCTGGCGCGCCGGGAGCGACGGACGCCACGCGCCCGTCGAACTCCACGTCGTAGAACAGCGCCACGATGTCGGAGTTGTCGTACAGGTAGGCCAGCTCGGCCTCCACGTACCGGTAGTTCACGTTGATCGGCACCGCGCGGATCTTGATCGTGGCCAGGATCGCCGTGGCGTACTCGATGCCGTTGTACAGCTGCATCCCCACGTGCTGCCCCGGCCGTACGCCCTGGGCGAGCAGGGCGTGGGCGAGGCGGTTGGCGCGCCGGTCCAGCTCGCCGTAGGTGAGGTGCTCCTCCCCGCAGACCAGGGCGAGCCGGTCGGGGAGGGCGTCGGAGACGCCTTCGAAGAGGTCTGCCGCGTTGAAGACGGTCATGGCTTGTCGCTCCCCACGATCCACATCGCGAAGAACTGGGCGCCGCCCCCGTAGGCGTGGCCGAGGGCACGCCGCGCGCCGTCGACCTGGTGTCCGCCGGCCAGGCCGCGGACCTGGAGGGCTGCCTCGGCGAACCGGATCATCCCCGAGGCGCCGATCGGGTTGGACGACAGGACGCCGCCGGAGGGGTTCCAGGGGATGTCGCCGTCCATGGACGTGGCGCCCGCCTCGGTGAGCTTCCAGCCCTCGCCTTCGCCGCAGAATCCCAGGTTCTCCAGCCACATCGGCTCATACCAGGAGAACGGGACGTAGACCTCGGCGAGGTCGAGTTCGTTGCGCGGGTCGGTGATCCCCGCCTGCCGGTAGACGTCGGCGGCGCAGTCCTTGCCGCCCTGCGGGTTCACCGTGTCGCGCCCGGCGAAGAAGATGGGCTCCGAGCGCATCGCCGTCCCGTGCACCCAGGCCGGCCTGTTCGGCGACTTCTTCGCCGCGTCCTCGCTCGCCAGGATCATCGCGCAGGCGCCGTCGGACGACGGGCAGGTCTCCAGGTAGCGGATCGGCTCCCACAGCATCGGCGTCATCTCCACCATCTCGCGGGAGATGCCGGGGATCTTCAGATGCGCGTAGGGGTTCTTCAGCGCGTTCTGCCGGTCCTTCACCGCCACCAGCGTCCCGATGTGGTCGGGCGCGCCCGAGCGGCGCATGTAGGCGCGGATGTGGGGGGCGAAGTAGCCGCCCGCCCCGACCACCAGCGACGTGCTGTGCGGGCCGCCGACGGTCAGCGCCCAGGTGGCGTTGGACTCCGACTGCTTCTCCCAGGCGATGGTCAGCACCCGCTCGTGGACCCCGGACTGGATCATGCTGGCCGCGACGATGGCGGTCGAGCCGCCCACCGAGCCCGCGGTGTGCACGCGCAGCACCGGCTTGCCCGCCGCGCCCAGGGCGTCGGCGAGGTAGGACTCGGGCATCATGACGCCCTCGAACATGTCGGGCGCCTTGCCGAGGACGACGGCGTCGATGTCGGCCCAGGTGAGCTGGGCGTCCTCCAGCGCGCGCAGTGCCGCCTCGCGCAGCAGGCCCGCGATGGAGACGTCGAGCCGCTTGGTGGTGTAGTGGGTCTGGCCGATCCCGATGACGGCGCAGGGGTTGCCCATGGTCAGGCCTCCAGGACGGCGACGAGGTTCTGTTGCAGGCAGGGGCCCATCGAGGCGTGGCCCAGCGTGCGGCGGTTGCGGCCGTCCTGGATCCGCGCGGCGGCTTCGCCGATGCGGATCAGCCCGGCCGCCATCACCGGGTTGGCGGCCAGCGGGCCGCCGGACGGGTTGACCTCCACGTCGTCGCCGAGTTCCAGCGCCTCGCGGAGGATGAGCTCCTCGTGGCTGAACTGGACGTGCAGTTCGGCGACCTCGATGCCGGTCGCGCCCGCCTTCTGTCCGGCGAGCCGCGCCGAGTTCGAGACCGAGAGGTCGCGGACCCCCGGGG
>JAFACJ010001027.1 GCA_023425615.1 Actinomycetes bacterium | reverse complement strand
GTGCAGCGCAACGGCGTCACCGAACTGGCGCTCGGCGCCGCCATCGCGGTACCGCAGACCCGCAAGGTCGGCCTGGCCGGCTTCGCCGTCTACGTCTCCTGGCTGGTCAGGCGCGGCGTGACCCGCGCGCGGCCGGCCGCCGCGGCACAGGAGCGCCAGGGGCGCTAGGGGCGCAGATGGGCCAGGTGCATCGGCGCCTGGCCCATGCCGTGCAGGAACAGGAACGCCGCCAGGGTGACGGCGAGCAGCGCCAGCGTGCCGAGCGCGAAGACGGCACGGGGCGAGCGCCGGTAGCCCTCCTCCGCTGCGGCCTGCCCCCCGCGCACCTTCAGCGCGCCGACCTGCGCCTCGTCCAGGACGCAGTCCTCGGTGCCGACACCCTCCAGGAGCAGTGAGCGCACGACCGCCTGCGACAGGTCGGCGGGCACCTTCAAGTGCAACTGGTCCAGCACCGTCCGCCGTGCCGTGACCGGAGACGGCGCCCGCGCGGAGACCTTCAGGCAGCGCAGCGCGTACGCGGCGTCGAGCCCGATCCGCCCGCCCGCCGACAAGGGGCCGATCCAGGCGTTCCCCTGGAACCGGGCGCGGTCGAACAGGAGATGCCGCGCGACCCTCGTGTTGCGCAGGGAGACGATCGAACGGAAGCACGCCTCCTGGAACAGGGCGTCGCGGTGGAAGACCGCGCGGTCGAAGTCGGCGACGTTCTGGAAGAGCGCCTCGGTGAAGGACGCGTCACGATGCCAGACCGCGCCGTCGAACAAGGCGTCACCGCTGAAACAGGCGCGGGAGAAGTCGGCGTGGCCGCGGAAGGCCGCCTCGTGGAAGGAGGCGTTGCCCGCGAAGACCGCCTCGTGGAAGGACACGTTGCCCGCGAAGACCGTCCGGTAGAAGGACACGCCCTTGCCGAACCCGGTGCGGCCGAAGGACACATCGCCCTCGAACACCACGCCGTGGAAGGACACGCCTTCGACCACGGTGTCGTCGAACCAGCAGCGCCCCAGCCGGACACTGCCGTCCGGAGCGGTAGCGGCGGCACGGATGGCCGCCCATGCGTCCGGGTCGAGCGTGCGACCCCGCAGATCCACTTTGCCGCCTGGCGTCAGGTCCACGAGACAGGTCTACCATTCCTTGACACCGTCCAGGAGTGTCCTGGCAGCGATGCGCCCGTCCCGAACGGTGTTGGGCGGGCTGGCTTCCTGCTTTCACGGGCCCGGCAGGCGCACGGATCGCATCCGCGCGTCCGTCCGGGTCGGGCAGGGTCCCTCATGCCCGGGGCCTCGGCACCCGGCCTGGACGGTCCGATGCCCCGCACCATCACTCCGGTGATGCGGAGGCGGCGCCGTCCGACGCCGGGCACGGTGGCCCTGGGCACGCCGTCCGATCACAAGGCTTGCCGCCTCGTGTCGGTTGGTCGTGCGGGTGGGGGTGCTGGTGGGCTGCTGCCAGTGCTGGGCTGCCCATCGGCTGGTATAGGCAGGATCCACCGCGATCAGTGCGATGTCGTGCTTGGCGGCCATCGAGGCTAGGCGAGCCTTGAACCGGCCGGTGGGGATACCGTGGATCACCTTGCGGAAACGGCGGTTATGACCGTAACGTTCGCGGGTCTTGGCGCTGGTGAAGTCCAGATCCTCAATGGCGATGGCAGCCGCTCCGGTGCGGCGGGCGTAGTGCAGCAGCCGACTCAAGGCATGCCGCAACTGCGCGTCCCGGTGGGCGGCGCTGCCCGACAGGTCGTAGTCGAACCGGCGCGGTGCGCCGACGGGGTTGCCGCAGGTGTCCAGGCGCCAAGCGGCCAGGTGGTCGGCGTTGGCGTCCACCCCCACCACCCCTTGGGCCAGCGCCGTTTCCAGGGGCGGAGTCCGGGTGAGCGGGCGTTGCCAGGAGGCGTCCACATACCAGCGGCCCCGCTGCGCATCCAGATGGATGCGGTAGGCCACCGCCTGATCGGCCTGCACCCGATCAGCCCACTCCCGGCCTCGATGGGCGAAGAGGACCCGAGCGGCCAGCACGTAGCGGCCACGCGGGGAGTTGGCCAGGTCGGCCAAAGGGGCGGGTAGTTTGAGGGACAGCCGTCCGTCAGGAGTGATGCGGATGGTCTCGTTGCCGTACCGCTTGCCCGACTCCCCGTCGGCCGACAGAAACCAGCGGATAGCCTGCCACCGCTCCAGCCACTGGGCCTCGGTGAGACCGGCGGCCTCCAGATGGTGGCGGGCGCGGGCGAGCCTGCGTCCGCCGCGCACCACCCGCACCTTCCCAGCCGTCAGGTCGGCCGCGACCTGCTCACGGCGTTCCCGCAGCGCGGCCAGGCGGCGGGACTTGCCGAACCACTCGCGGGCTGAGCGGTACCCGCCCGCAGCACCTCTGCTCCCCTTCTCACCCAAGGGGAGGGACAGGCGGCGGCCGATCGCGTCTATGGCGGCATCCAAACCGGCCAGGTGCGCGGCCTGGGCCCGCCGCGACAGCGCCCACTGGTCGTGTGTGGCCTTGGTGATCGCCCCGGCCCACCGTGAGGAGGATTCCCCGGTCAGGTCCCGTTTGCGCTCGGCCCACCGTCGCGTGGTGTGCTGCAGGCCGTCGGCGCAGCGGGCGGCCAGGTCCCGGCCTGCCAGCGATCCCAGATGCGCGCCCACCAGGCGCAGCACCTCCTCGTCTTGAGGGGCGAGACCTTTGAGGCGGGTACGGATCGATACACCTTGAGGCTGGGCGACTACGAACGGCGGGGCGATCGACCGCAGCAACCTTCCGGGCTCAGCCATGTCAGGTCGTTTCAGAAGCGGACCGGCACATGTGGATCACCGCGCGCAGCCCCCTCTCAGCTACCTGATGTCACCGATTGTGACTGCGGCAGAACATACTCTCAACACGGATAGTGCGACGAGGAAACCTGATGACACGTCTCGTTTTACTCCATCACAGACCGTTGCATGGGCCGAAATAGGCCGTAACTGTGGTACTCGCGGATAGCTGGGCGTACCTTCCGGTGACCGGAAGGAGATCTCGTGGCACGGACCCTGACCGCCCTCGCCGCACTGCTCGCCTCTCTCTTCACCGCGGTTCCCGCGCACGCCACCGCCGGCAGGTTCCCGTCGGGCTTCCTGTGGGGAGTGGCGACCTCGGGCTTCCAGTCCGAAGGGCACTTCCCCGACAGCAACTGGACGCGGTACGCCCGCGAGAAGGAGCCCTACCGCGACTCCGCCGACTTCCGCCACAGGTACCCGCAGGATCTGAAGCTGGCGGCGGGCCTGGGCGTCAACGTGTTCCGCACGTCCGTGGAATGGGCGCGGATCGAGCCGCGCAAGGGCCGGTACGACTGGAACGAGATCCGCTACTACGACGACCTGTTCCGGAGGGTACGCGCCCTGGGGATGCGGCCGATGATCACGCTGAACCACTGGGTCCATCCCGGCTGGGTCCACGACCAGGGCGCCTGGAGCAACAAGCGCACCGTCGAGGACTGGCTGAAGTTCGCGCGCTTCGTCGCCACGCGCTACGGAGACCGCGACACCCTGTGGATCACGTTCAACGAGGCGAGCCAGTACCTCTTCCACGAGGCGACCGACGGCGGGCTGCCGCTGGCGAGGATCCCGGTGATGCGCGCCAACCTCATCAGCGCCCACCGCCGCGCCTACGATCTGATCCACCGTTTGCAGCCCGGCGCGAAGGTCTCCACCAACGTCGCCTACGGCTCGGCCCTCAACGCCATCTTCGACGCGGCCGTCTTCAACCAGGTGACGGACAAACTCGACTTCATCGGCATCGACTACTACTACGGCGTGAGCGCGCGGAACCTCACCGCCATCAGCGCGGCGAACGGGGCGTTCTGGAACATCGAACCCGAACCCGAGGGCCTCTACTTCGTCCTCAAGAACTACCAGAGGCGCCTGCCGAACCTTCCCCTCTACGTCGTCGAGGCGGGAATGCCCACCGACAACGGCAAGCCCCGCAAGGACGGCTACACCCGCGCCCAGCACCTCCGCGACCACCTCTACTGGGTGCAGCGCGCTCTCGCCGACGGCGTGAAGGTGATGGGCTTCAACTACTGGTCCCTCACGGACAACTACGAGTGGGGCTCCTACCGCGCCAGATTCGGGCTCTATACGGTCAACGTGAAGACCGATCCCACTCTGCGCCGTATCCCCACCGACGGCGTCGCCGCCTACCGCTCCATCATCGCCTCACGCGGCGTCCCCACCGGCTACGTCCCCGTCAAACGCCCCGCTTGGTGCTCCCTGGAGGACCCCATGGCCACATGTTTCTCCCCCGTCCCCACCCCACCCGCTCCCTGACTTCCCCGACAAGACGATTACTACCGGTGGGTTCGTGGTGGGAGTATCGGTGTATTCCCGGCCGGGCGCGCTCGCACACGACGCCGCGTAAGTGGGGGACGTTCCGTCTGCACGGCAGCCTGCAGGGGCATCTGGACGCCTACCGACACCCTGCCCTGCCTTCGGAAGTCTCCACTCCCGCGCAGGCGTCGCAGCTGACGCCGGGAACGCGGGTGCTGGCCCAGCCCCGCCGTCTGCTCCCGCCTCGTCCCGCCACCGATCGAGCCGGCAAGAGTTCGTGGTGGGACCATGAGGGCCCTCTGGCCGTGGTCTTCCCCGGTGGCACGGATAGCCGCCGCGGGGAACTGGTGCTGCCGGTGCGGCTGCCGCAGGGGGCCGGAAGATGGCGGTGGCTGCGCCATTTCCTGGACAGGCCACACCTCTGGCACAAGATCGACCTGGTGCGGAGACCCCATCCTGCCTCGCCTGGCGGATGGGCGTACGAAGCCCACCTCATGATCCTGGACGGCGGCCATACCTCTCCGGGCACGCGGGAGCGCCGTGAACGAGCTGGGGCCTTGGAGCGGGTGGGCGGGGTGGATGTGAACGTGGGCAATCTGTCAGCAGTCTCGTTTCCCGCCACTTTGGATCCGGCTGACGGAACGGTGCGCTCTGGCCGGATCGCTCTCACTCACCTGGAACAGGCCGCGGTCGAGCGGGAGCGGCGTATCGCGCGTCGGCGAGCCCGCGCGCTGGAGCGCTCTCGGCGGGCGGCCAACCGCACCCGGTACGCACTGTCGCGGCGTCAGCGCAGACGGGAGAAGCGCAGAGCGCAAAACGGTCTACCGGCCCGGCATGTCGAGCTCCCCAAGGGGCCGCGTCTGACCGACGTGTCGGGTCGCCCTCGCAGCGCATATCGGCGAGATCGGCTCACCGGTGCCCACCGAGCGTTGCAGACCCGTGCCCGTGCCGAACAAGCCGGACGTGCCGAAGCCCGTCGGGCCCGTGCGCGGACGGTCGCCGCTCGGCTCGTCGAAGAGCACGGATCTCGTCTGACGGTAGAGGACTGCAACCTGAGCGTCTGGTTCCGGTTGTGGGGCAGGGCGTGCGCGGTGTTCACCCCCGGCATGCTCACCGCCGCGCTGGCCGTCGAATGCTCCGCGGCAGGCGGGCGGCTGGCCAGGGCCGCGACGTTCACCACCGCGCTGTCCCAGCACTGCCTGTGTGGACAGAGGGTTTCCAAAACTCTCGCCGAACGGCTCCACCGCTGCCCGGTCTGCGGACTGTCCGCAGACCGCGACCTGGTCTCAGCCGCTCTCGGCGCGTTCGTCATCTGGACCGATCCCACCGATCCCAGGACTGCGTCTGTCGATTTCTCTGCTTCCCGGCATGTATTGGATGTGTTCGGGGCGGGGCTGCAAAGGGCCCTGACCGAGTCAACCGTCACCCGCCCCCTTCCCGTCTTCGCGGGATGGCGGGGCAGGACGGCAGCCGCCCGCAGCGGGCGGCCTCTGCTCGGTCGCATCCGGAACGCCTGTGGCGTCGACCCCGGATCGGCTCCCACCAGGGAGAAGACCGGGAAGATGTCACCGGGCGCCGGACTGTCCCTCCGTTCAGGGGGGCAGGCTTTAGAAGGAGATTCGGGGGCTGGTTATCCTTCGATCTGACCGATGGGTAACCTGGGCCGAACGTCATTCGGTTTCCTCTAGTAAGGTGCGCTTATGGAACTGAACGGAGCATCCGCTGTCATCTCCGGTGGTGCGAGTGGCCTCGGCGAGGCCTGCGCCCGCGATCTGGCGGCGAAGGGGGTCAAGGTCGTCATCGCCGACCTGAACGAGGCCAAGGGCAAGGCGCTGGCCGATGAGATCGGCGGCGTGTTCGTCAAGACCGACGTGTCGAACGAGACCGAGGTGCAGGCCGCGGTGCAGGCGGCCGTGGACACCGGCGCGCCGCTGCGCATCGTCATCAACAGCGCCGGCATCGGCTGGGCGACCCGTACCGTGGGCAAGGGCAACGTCCCGCACCCGCTGGACACCTTCGAGAAGGTCATCCAGATCAACCTGATCGGCACGTTCAACCTCATGCGCCTGGGCGCCGCCGCGGTGGCCGCCACCGAGCCGGTCGACAAGGACGGCCTGCGCGGCGTGGTCATCAACACCGCGTCCGTCGCCGCCCTCGAGGGCCAGACCGGCCAGGTCGCCTACTCCGCCTCCAAGGGCGGCATCGTGGGCATGACCCTGCCGGCCGCCCGCGACCTGGCCGCCATCGGCATCCGGGTCAACACCATCTGCCCGGGCATCATCGACACCCCGATCTACGGCGAGGGCGAGGCCGCCGAGGCCTTCAAGGCCAAGCTGGCCGAGCCCATCCCGTTCCCCAAGCGCATGGGCACCGCCGCCGAGTTCGCCCACCTGGTCCGCTCTCTCATCGAGAACGACTACATGAACGGCGAAGTCATCCGCTTCGACGGCGGCATCCGTTTCCAGCCGAAGTAGGCAGGTCACCATCATGAGCGACGCAGTTCTCACCGAGGAAGATGGCGGCGTTCTCGTCATCACCATCAACCGGCCCGAGGCCAAGAACGCGATCAACGCGGACGTGGCCAAGGGCATCGCCGCCGCCCTCGACCTGCTCGACGCGCGCAAGGACCTGGCGGTCGGCATCATCACCGGCGCGGGCGGCACCTTCTGCTCGGGCATGGACCTCAAGGGCTTCTTGAAGGGCGAGATGCCCTTCGTGCCGGGCCGCGGCTTCGCGGGCATCGTCGAGCAGCCCCCGGCGACCCCGATCATCGCGGCGGTCGAGGGCTACGCCCTGGCCGGCGGCTGCGAGGTGGCGCTGGCCACCGACATGATCGTCGCCTCGTCCGCCGCCAAGTTCGGGCTCCCCGAGCCCAAGCGCGGCCTGGTGGCGGCGGCCGGCGGCCTCATGCGCCTGCCCAAGCGGATCCCGTTCCACATCGCCATGGAGATGTCCCTCACCGGTGACTTCTACGGCGCGGAGCAGCTTGCCGCCTACGGCCTGGTGAACCGGATCGCCGAGCCGGGCAAGGCGCTGGAGGCGGCCAAGGAGCTGGCCGCCAAGATCGCCGAGAACGCCCCGCTGGCGCTCGCCGCCACCAAGAAGATCGTCGTGGAGTCCGCGCAGTGGTCTCCCGAGGAGATGTGGACCAAGCAGAACGAGATCTCCGGTCCGATCTTCGTCTCCAAGGACGCGCAGGAGGGCCCCAAGGCCTTCGCCGAGAAGCGCAAGCCCAACTGGAGCGGAGAGTAGATCTTTTCCGCCCCTGACGGAGGCCCCATCCCTTACGGGAGGGGCCTCTGTTGAGTTATGCAGGGTTTTCTTTACCTTTGGCCAGGTCCGGTTAAGGAATCTCTCAGGCTTCCCCAGCATTCTCTCTGGTGTCGGTCACGAACCGATGCCGGACGGTCATGTCAGGGAATCTGGGGGGATTCATGGAAGCGCAGCGGGGCGTTCCGCAGTGGTACCAGGAGGGGCAGGCTCCGTACCCCTTGCTCCTGGAGCGTCCCAAGGGCTTCCCAGGCGTCCGGCGGAAGTTCGCGGCCTTCGCCGCGGCGGCCTCACTGGCACTGACCGGTGGGGCCGCGGGTGCGGTGAGCGCGCTCGTCCTCACCCAGGACCGCACCGCGGCGGCGGGGCCCATCGCCGCCTCGGGCGTCTCCCACACGGGCTCGATCGCCGAGATCGCCGCGGCCGTCCAGCCCTCGGTCGTCTCCCTCACCGCCACGGCGCCCGGCACCCAGGCCACCGGCTCGGGCGTGCTGCTCGGCTCCGACGGCGTGATCGTCACCAACGCGCATGTGATCGACGGGGCCGAGCGCATCAACGTCAAGTTCAGCGACGGCGGCACCGCCGAGGCGCGGGTGGTGGGCACCAGCGCCGAGAACGACCTCGCGGTGGTCAAGGCGCAGAACGTGACCGGCAGGAAGGCGATCTCCCTGGGTGACAGCGGCTCCCTGGCGGTCGGCGACACGGTGGTCGCGATGGGCAGCCCGCTGGGCCTCGACGGCTCGGTGACCGCCGGGATCGTCAGCGCGCTGGGCCGCACCATCGACGAGGGCGACGGGGTGACGATCAGCGGCGCCATCCAGACAGACGCGGCGATCAACCCCGGCAACTCCGGCGGCGCCCTGGTCGACGGCGGCGGCAGGCTGGTCGGCATCAACACCGCCATCGCCACCACCGGCTCGGGCTCCGGCAGCATCGGCGTGGGCTTCGCCATCCCCGTCAAGAGCGTCAAACAGGTGACCGACCGGATCCTGGGCGACTCCAAGTACGCGTCGGTCAAGTACTGACGCCCGAGCTGCGCCGGGCTCCGAGGGCACTGGGGGGTGGAACTCCGGGGCCCGGCGCATCCCCCGCCTCAGGCCCTCGACCCCACCGAGATGCGGTCCCGGCCGG
>JAFACJ010000860.1 GCA_023425615.1 Actinomycetes bacterium | reverse complement strand
CGCGCGCCGGATCGCCGAGTGCGAGCGGGCGCTGGCCCCGCACGTCGACTGGTCGCTGACCGAGACGCTGCGGACGGGATCGGGACTGGAACGCGTCGAGGTGGTGCAGCCCGCGCTGTGGGCCGTCATGGTCGCGCTCGCCGAACTGTGGAGGTCGTACGGGGTGGAGCCCGCGGCCGTCGTCGGGCACAGCCAGGGGGAGATCGCGGCGGCCTGCGTGGCGGGCGCGCTGTCCCTGGAGGACGCGGCGGCGGTCGTGGCGCTGCGCAGCCGGGCGCTGCGGGCGCTGGCGGGGAAGGGCGCGATGGCCTCGCTGGCGGTGACGCCCGAGGAAGCCGTCCGGCGGATCGGTGACCGTGACGAGCTGGTCTCGGTCGCGGCGGTCAACGGTCCCGCCTCGGTCGTGGTGTCGGGCGACCCCGGCGCGGTGGAGGCGCTGGTCGCCGAGGCCGCCGCCGAAGGGGTGCGGGCGCGGCTCATCCAGGTGGACTACGCCTCGCACTCCCCGCACGTCGCCGGGATCGAGCAGGATGTCCTTGAGGCGCTGTCGGGCATCGCCCCGCGGCCCGCGCGGATTCCGCTGCTGTCCACGGTCACCGCCGCCCGGCTCGACGACACCCCGATGGACGCCGCCTACTGGTACCGCAACCTGCGCTCGACCGTCCGCTTCGCCGACGCGATCCGGGCGCTCGCCGGCACCGGGCACGACGTGTTCGTCGAGATCAGCCCCCACCCCGTCGCGGTCTCCGGCATCCAGGAGACCCTGGAGGAGGCGGAGGGGGAGCACGCCGTCACCGGCACGCTCCGCCGTGACGAAGGCGGCCTGGCGCGGTTCCTGTACTCGGCCGCCGAACTCCACGTGCGGGGAGTCCCCGTCGACTGGCGGCCCGCGCTGCCCGGCGGGAGGAGCGTCACGCTGCCGACCTACGCCTTCCAGCGGCACCGGTACTGGCTCGACCAGGCACCGGCGGGCGGGGTGGCGCGCGCCGAACTGCCGGACGAGCCGCGGCGGGAGGAGGAGTTCGGCGCCGCCCGGCTGGCGTCCCTCACCGGCGCGGAACTGGAGGAGGCGCTCGTCCGGCTGGTGCGCGCCGAGTCCGCGGCCGTCCTCGGCCACCCGGACCCCGCGGCGGTCGACCTCGACCGCGCCTACCGGGAGGTCGGCCTCGACTCGCTGACGGCCGTCGACCTGCGCAACCGGCTGGGCGCGGGCACCGGCCTGAAACTCCCGGCCACGCTGGTGTTCGACCATCCGACGCCACGCGCGATCGTCGCCTACCTCAGGGCGGAGCTGGGCGGCGGCGCCGACCGGTTCCCGTCACTGACGGCCTCCGTCGACTACCTGGAGGCGGCGCTGGACGCCCTCGGATCCGCCGACCCCGAGCACGCCGCGGTGCTGGCACGCCTGCGCCGCCTGCTCGGCACGGGCACGGCGCCGGGCGGGGACCTCGACCTGGACGCGGCCACCGACGAGGAGCTCTTCGAGCTCATGGACAACCTGTGAGGGAACGGGCAGATGGCCAACGATGACAAGCTTCGCGAGTACCTCAAACGCGCGCTCGGTGACGTCCAGCGCCTCAAACGGCAGCTGAACGAACCGATCGCGATCATCGGAGCCGCCTGCCGGCTGCCCGGCGGCGTCGCCTCGCCCGAGGACCTGTGGGACCTGGTCGCCGCCGGGCGCGACGCCATCGGCGGCTTCCCCGCCGACCGCGGCTGGGACCTGGACGGCCTCTACGACCCCGACCCCGACCGGCCCGGCACCTCCTACACCCGGCACGGCGGCTTCCTCGACGACGTCTTCGGATTCGACGCGGAGTTCTTCGGCATCTCCCCGCGCGAGGCGCAGGCGATCGACCCGCAGCAGCGGCTCCTGCTGGAGACCACCTGGGAGGCGTTCGAACGCGCCGGCCTCGATCCGGCGTCACTGCGCGGCAGCCGCACCGCCGTCTTCGCGGGCCTGGCGGGCGAGGACTACACGCCCGACCGGGTGCCGGAGGAACTCGAAGGCTACGTCGGGATCGGCATGCTCCGCAGCGTGGCCTCCGGCCGCATCGCCTACACCTTCGGGTTCGAGGGCCCGGCCGTCACGGTCGACACCGCCTGCTCGTCGTCGCTGGTCGCCCTGCACCTGGCCGCCCGCTCCCTGCGCGCGAACGAGAGCGACCTGGCCGTCGTCGGCGGCGTCTCGATCATGGCGACGCCGTTCGGGTTCGTGGAGTTCTCCCGCCAGCGCGGTCTGTCTCCGGACGGCAGGTGCAAGGCGTTCGGTGCGGGTGCCGATGGGACCGGTTGGGCCGAGGGTGTGGGTGTCCTGCTGGTGGAGCGTCTCTCTGACGCCCAGCGGCTCGGTCATCGCGTCCTGGGCGTGGTGCGGGGGACGGCGATCAACCAGGACGGCGCCTCCAACGGCCTCAGCGCACCCAGCGGCCCCGCCCAGCAGCGCGTCATCCGCGCCGCGCTCGCCGACGCGGGCCTGCGCCCCGCCGACGTCGACGCCGTCGAGGCCCACGGCACCGGCACGTCCCTCGGCGACCCCATCGAGGCCCAGGCCCTGCTGGCCGTCTACGGCAAGGCCCGCGAGGAACCGCTGTGGCTGGGCTCCCTGAAGTCGAACATCGGCCACACCCAGGCCGCCGCCGGAGCCGCGGGCATCATCAAGATGCTCCAGGCGCTCCACCACGGCGAACTCCCCCGGACCCTGCACGCCGACACGCCCACCCCCCTCGTGGACTGGGCCTCCGGCCGCATCGAACTGCTCACCGAGCACCGCCCGTGGCCCGAGCACGAG
>JAFACJ010000824.1 GCA_023425615.1 Actinomycetes bacterium | reverse complement strand
CGACGCCGCCGACGAGACGGGCTGGAGCGTCCTGCTGCGCGGCGGCGCCCACCACCTCGCCTCCGGCGGCGACCTCTCCGAGCGGGTGCGCCCCTGGGCCGGTGGTGAGAAGGAGGCGTACGTCCGGATCATCCCCACCGAGATCACGGGCCGCCGCATCATCCGCGGCTGAACGGCCGGCGCGCCCGGTCCCGGTCCTCAGCGGGGGCTGACGACCAGGGCGGTGCCGCCGTGGCGGCGGACGGGCTCGGCGACGGCCTGGACGAGGCCGGGGGCGAGGAACTCCAGTGCGGTGGCGGCGCCGATGGCACGGGGCGGGCCGGTGAACAGCCGCAGGATCTGGCCCTTGGCGGTCAGCGCGGGCCCGTACCGGTCGAGGAACTCCCGCTCGGCGAAGGTCGCGGCGGTGTTGCGCTGGGTGGCGCGCGGCGCGGCGACGGCCTGGGGGAGGTCCATGCCCAGGTGCAGGCGGTTCAGGAGGATCTGAAGGACGGTCGTGATGATGGTCGAGCCGCCGGGGGAGCCGAGCGCCAGGAACGGCCTGCCGTCCCTCAGCACGAGGGTGGGCGCGATGCTGCTGCGCGGCCTCTTCCCCGGCCCCGCGGCGTTCGGGTCGCCCGCCGGCGGCTTGAGGCTGAAGTCCGTCAGCTCGTTGTTGAGGAGGAAGCCGCGTCCCGGGACGGTCAGGGCGCTGCCTCCGAACTGCTCGATGGTCAACGTGTACGCCACGACGTTCCCCCACCTGTCGGAGACGACGAGGTTGGTGGTCTGCGGCCCCTCGTACTTCAGCGGCCGTCCCGCCTTGGACGTCGCAGGGCAGCCACGGTAGGAGCCGTCCGGTGAACCCGCCGCGACGGGTGCCTTCAACGCCGTGCCGGGGCGGATGGAACAGGCCCGCTCCTTGGCGTAGGCGTCGGAGAGGAGCTCACGCAACGGCACCTTGGGCACATCGCCCACATAGGCGTCTCTGTCGGCGTAGGCGAGCTTGGAAGCCTCCAGGTAGTAGTGCAATGCCTGCACCGGATCGCGTGGAGAGAGCGGGAACCGCGCCAGGATGTTCAGCGCCTCGCCGACGGTGGAGCCGCCGGAGGAGGGCGGAGCCATCCCGTACACCTCCAATCCCTGGTGCTCGACGCGCGTGGGGGCACGGAAAGGCGCCTTGTACGCGGCGAGATCGGTGCTCTTCATCAGCCCCGGACGGACGTTGCGTTTCGCCCCCGGCACTACGGGAGGCCGTCGGACCGTCCGTACGATCTCCTTCGCCAGCCCGCCTCGGTAGAACCAGCCGACTCCGCGCCGCGCTATCTCCCGGTAGGTGGCCGCCAAATCCGGGTTGCGGAAGACCGTCCCCAACGCGGGCGGTGCGCCGCCGGGCAGGAACAGCTTCCGCGTGGGTGCGATGTCCGCGAATCGCGCGGCGTTGAGCCTGGTCTGTTCGTGGAACTCCTGATCGACGCGGAAGCCGTCTTCGGCGACCTTGATGGCGGGTTCGAGCAGCGTGCCGAGCCCGCGGGTGCCGTACCGTCGCAGCGCCTGGTCCCATTGCGCGAGCGTTCCCGGCACCCCCACGGACAGTCCGCTGGTGACGGCTTCGGCGAGCGGCAGCGCCTTTCCCGTCGCGGGGTCGACGAACGAGTCACGACGCATCGCCGCGGGTGCCGTCTCCCGGCCGTCGATGGTGTGGACACGGCGCGTCCGGGCGTCGTAGTAGACGAAGAACCCGCCACCTCCGAGCGCGGCGACGTACGGTTCCGTCACGCCGAGCGTCGCCGCCGCCGCGACCGCCGCGTCCACCGCGTTGCCGCCCTGCCGGAGCACCTCCACCGCCGTCCTGCTGGCGGTGGCGTCGACCGTCGCCACGGCACCGCCGTACCCCGTCGCCACCGGGTGGGCCGCGCCACCCCGCACCTGAGGGGCGGCGCCGGAGAACACCAGCGCGGGCGCCGCGATCACGGCGAGAACGGAAACGACACGAAGCGCCATCGGACCTCCCCCGTGAGCCGGGTCGACGGCGCTCTCCCGGCGCACGGCCCCTACCCGGAGGCCGACCTCCTCACGCGCCCGCGGGTGACCCGGCCATCCCGAGCTCATCCGCGAGGTGCTGACCGCCCTGTCCGGCGCCTCTCGTGCCGCGGGGTGAGGACGAGCGCCGCCGCGATCAGCGCCATGCCCGGCGGCAGGAGCCAGGGCGAGGTGAAGGGCGGTGCCGTCGAGTCCAGGCACAGCAGCCCGCCGACGATCACCAGATAGGTCTTGGCGACGGCCGTCGCGACGAACACCACGACCGTCATCCGGCAGCGCTGGAGCGCGATCTGGAGCTGGGCGATGCCGCAGGCCGCGGCCAGCAGGAAGAGCCAGGGCAGGGGCCCGGCCAGGGCGGCGGCGGTGATCCCGGCATCGATCTGGAGGCCGAGCGCCAGTTCGCCGAAGCCGATGAGGACACCGGCGCTGATCCCGTAGGAGAGGCCCGTCAGCGGCCTGGCGTGCTGCCCTTCGGGGTGGGTGTCGCCGAAGGAGAACAGCGCGACGGGCAGGAGGAGCGAGGCCGCTGCCAGCAGCGCCAGGGTCGGGAGCGGCACCGGCGGCGGCGCGCCGGGCCCCGACCAGGCGATCATGATCCCGGCCGCCGCCAGCAGCGTCAGGCAGCGCAGCTCGGCGGCGGTGGCGTGCTCCCCCGAGGCGGGCGCGGCGAGGAACATCACGACGCCCAGCCCGCAGAGCAGCACCGTGATCATGACGGGCAGGGAGAGCCGGGTCAGGGCCGCGAACTGGAGCACCACCCCCGAGCCCGTGACCAGCGCCCCGATCAGCCAGGGCCAGCTGGTCATGACGGACACCGCGAAGTGCAGGGGCCGGACGCCGCGCAGGGGCGGCAGCGTGGGGGCCGCCTTCTTGAACAGGAGGAAGCCAAGGAAGTAAAGGCAACTGGAGGCCACGGCCATGGCCAGGGCGGTCGTGATGCTCATCGGTCTCCTCCGGGGGCCGTGCAGGTGTCGCGCCTCGCACCCGCACGGCGTTCTGCGGTGGCCGTCAGCCGGCCTTGTCCTCCAGACGGGGTTCGTGGTGGGAACGGGGGGTGGGACGCCGGTAGCGGTTCCAGCGGAGCCGCCGGGCGAAGGGGACGTAGAGCACGGCGGGGAGCTTGCGCAGCGGCCGCGGCGTGAGGTTCATGGCGATCCGGACGGCGCCCATGAGCAGCCGGAACAGCCTCTCGCGGCGCGGGCTCCAGGGGAGCCCGTAC
>JAFACJ010000776.1 GCA_023425615.1 Actinomycetes bacterium | reverse complement strand
TCGGCGGGGTCCGGGTCGTGCCGGTCGGCGGCGGCGAGGAGAGGGAGATCGCGGCAGATCTCGTGGTCAACGCGTCGGGGCGCGGCAACAGGGGCGCCATGTGGCTCCGCGAGCTCGGCTATGAGCCTCCCGTCGAGGAGCGTGTGGACTCCGGGCTCGTCTACGTGACGCGGGAGTTCCGCGGCCGTCCGGGAGACGCCACCGCCACCGCCGTTCTCTGCGGGCACTCCACCGCCTCGCCGCGCGGCGGTTTCGCGATCCGCGCCGAGGGGGACCGCTGGCTGATCACCGTTCTCGGGATGGGCGCCGACATCCCCTCGACCGACCCGGACGAGTACACCCGGTTCGCCGAGCGTCTGCCCGTTCCCGAGATCCACCGGCTCGTGTCGCGGCTGGAGCCGCTCGGGCCGCCGCGGCTCATGCGCATTCCGACGAGCGTCCGGCGCAGGTACGAGCGGATGAGCGCGTTCCCCGAGGGCTATGTCGTCATCGGCGACGCCCTCTGCCAGTTCAACCCGTCCTACGGGCAGGGCATGACGGTCGCGGCCTGCGAGGCGATCGCGCTGCGCGACGCGCTGCGCCCCGGGACCGCCGGGCTCGCCCGCCGGTTCTTCCCCGCGGCGTCGAAGGTGATCGACGTGCCGTGGGACATGGCCGTCGGCGCCGACCTGCGTTTCGCGCACATCGAGGGCGACCGCACTCCGAAGGTCCGGCTGCTCAACGCCTACGTCGCACGGATCCACGCCGCGGCCCAGGTCGACCCTGTCGTCGGCAACGCCTTCCTCCAGGTCAGCAATCTGATGAAGCCGCCGCAGAGCCTCTTCTCGCCGCGGATCCTCGCGCGGGTGCTGCGCCGCCGCCCCGGCAGGACGGTCCCGCCCGTCCTGCCGGACGCCGTCCCGGCTGTGGAAGAAGCGCCCTCCGGTATCCCGGCATAGATACAAGCTTGTATGCTTGAGCGGTGAACGCTGATTCCGCCGCCGAGCGCGTCTACCGAGAGACCAAGGAGCTCATCCTGTCCGGGGCGATGCCGCCCGGGCGGCTGATCTCCGAGGGGGACGTCGCCACGCGGATGGAGGTGAGCCGGACGCCCGTGCGTGAGGCGTTCGTGCGGTTGCAGAGCGAGGACCTGCTGGAGCTCATCCCCAAACGCGGGGCGGTCGTGACCCCGGTGCCGCTCACCGAGGCCGCCGACGTGCTGGAGTCCCGGGCCGCCCTGGAGGTGGCCGCGGTGCGCCGGATGACCGCACGGCGCGACGACACCGCTCCGCTGCTCAGGACGCTGGCGGAGCTCGTCGCCGAGCAGCGGGAGAAGGCCGACGAGCGTGACGTCACCGGGTTCGCGGAACTGGACACGCGGCTGCATCGCGAGATCGTGGCGGCCTCGGGCAACAGCATCGCCGAGCGCTTCTACGCCACGCTCGCCGACCGGCAGCGCCGGATGAACATCTGGGCGATCATGCCGGATCACGGCCGCATGCACACGCTCGCCGACGAGCACGAGACCCTCGCCCGTTACATCGGCGACCGTGACGTCACGGGTTTCGAGGTCTTCCTGTGCGCTCATCTGGTGGCCACGCACGGAGTGGCGGCGCAGTGGCTGGCATGAGCGCGACACGGACCGTCCCGGCCGCGGCCTCCCGGGCGGAAGGGGCAGGGTCCCGCCGGGAGTGGGTCGTCGTGGCAGCGCTGATGGCGATGGCCGGCTGGGGCGGCAACGAGTTCACACCGCTGCTGACCGTCTACCGCGAGCACGGTTACTCGAACGTCGGCGTCGACGCGCTGCTCGCCGCCTATGTGGCGGGGCTGGTGCCGGGGCTGCTGATCGCCTCCGCGCTGTCGGACATGCGCGGGCGGCGGCCGGTCATGCTGGCCGGCGGAGCGGCGGCGGTGCTGGGCAGCCTGCTGATCGCGCTGTCGCCGTACGGCCCGGCGCCCGTGGCCGCGGGCAGGCTCCTGTCCGGGCTCGGCATCGGGATCGCGATGGCGGTCGGCACGACCTGGGTCAAGGAACTGTCGGCAGGGACGTCACCGGGAACCGGTGCGCGCCGCGCGGCCATGGCGATGACCCTCGGCCTGGCGATCGGCCCCGGCGTCGCCGGAGTCCTCGCCCAGTGGGCGCCCTGGCCGCGGGTCCTGCCGTACGTCGTGCACGTCGTCCTGACGCTTCCGGTCCTGGCGTGGGCGGCGGCGCGTGCGGTCGAGACCCGGACGTACGACGACGGTCCGCCGTCCCTGCGCTCCCGCCTCCGGGTTCCGGCCGCGGGCCACCGCCGGTTCCTGTGGGTGGTCCTGCCGCTCGCGCCGTGGGTGTTCGGCACCGCCTCGATCGCCTACGTGGTCCTGCCGCAGCTCGCCGAAGCCCAGGCGGGCGGCCGTGGCCTCCTGCTGGCGACCACGCTGACCGTGCTCACCCTGGGGGCGGGCGTGCTGATCCAGCCGGTCGCCCGCAGGCTGGACGACGTCTCGACCGCACGCGCCTGCGTGGTCTCGATGCTCTTCGTCGTCGCGGGCCTGATCCTGGCGACGACCGTCGCCGTCAGCGGCACGCCCTGGCCTGCCTTCGCCGTCGCGCCCCTGCTCGGCTGCGCGTACGGCATCGCCGTGGTCTCCGGCCTGCTCGAGGTCCAGCGCATCGCGGCCCCCGACGAACTCGCCGGCCTGACCGGCGTCTACTACTCCCTCACCTACTGCGGTTTCCTCCTCCCCCTCGTCCTGGCCGCCCTGGCCCACTGGTTCACCTACCCGGCCATGCTCCTCACCCTCGCCGTCATCGCGCTGGCCTGCACGGCTCCGATGGCGACGGCACCGGCCAGACACGCCCCGGCCCCATGAGCTCCGATACCGCGCGGTCCGCTGGCCCGCGGGCGCCCGATGCCGCCCCGGACCCTTCAGTGCCGTGAGCCGAGCGCCCGGTCGATCCGGTCCGCCACGGCTTCGATCTCCCCGGTCCCGTCGACCTCTCTGAGCAGCCCTCGGCCGCGGTAGACGTCGAGCAGCGGGGCGGTCTCGGCCAGGTAGACGTCCTGCCGCCGCCGCACCACCTCCTCGGTGTCGTCGCTGCGGCCCTCGGTCCGCCCTCGGAGGACGAGCCGGCCGACCAGTTCTTCGGTATCGACCAGCAGGGCGATGACCGCGACCAGCTCCACGCCGATCTCCGCCAGCACCGTGTCCAGGTACTTCGCCTGGTCCACGGTGCGCGGATAGCCGTCGAGGATGAACGAACCGGAGGCCGCGGCGTCGCGCAGCCGGTCCCGCACCATGGCGTTGGTGATGTCGTCCGGCACATACCGGCCCGCGTCCATGTGGGTCCGTGCGGCGCGCCCGAGGTCGGTGCCACGGGACACATGGTCGCGGAAGACGTCTCCGGTGGAGATGTGGAGGGCGCCGATCCGTCCGGCGAGCGCCGCGGCCTGCGTGCCCTTGCCGGAGCCCGGCGCACCGGTGATGAG
Organism: Actinomycetes bacterium; assembly: GCA_023425615.1. Taxonomy (GTDB): domain Bacteria; phylum Actinomycetota; class Actinomycetes; order Streptosporangiales; family Streptosporangiaceae; genus Actinocorallia. The sequence goes on along the minus strand of JAFACJ010000776.1, from coordinate 722 downwards.
AATGCACGCCATCAGTCCTCCACTCTCCCGCGCGCCGTCGGAACGCACACCGCGCCGGATCCCCGCGCGTGACCCTCCCGCCGTACTCGTGTGCCACGGCGGTTCGGGTGTGCCTCCTGAGACGGCCATACCCACGAAAGCGGGTGCTCCGTCCCTGGAGATGGCCTTCCAGATCGCCCGGGTCTTCGGCGTCCCGCTCGACGAGGTGTTCCAGTACCCCGACCCCCCGGACGAGCCGACCTGACCAGAGCCGCACCGACCGGCTTCCGCGACCCGACGATCGGCCCTGGAGGCCGCCCATGATGACCACCGGCACCGGACCCTCACCTCGCGGAGCGGCGGCGATCGCGGGCCTCCACCTGCTCGTCCTCGGCCATCTGATCCTCAGGTCACGCCTCATCCCCGGCGTGCTCGGCGTCCTGGTGATGGTCGCCGGCGTCGGCTGCACCGCCGACGGCGTCGGCGCGGTCCTCTCCGCCGACTACGACGCGGGCCTCACCAAGTACACGTTCGCCGGCGAGGTGCTCCTCATGCTGTGGCTGCTCTGGCGAACCCCGCGCCTCCCCGCGACCCCCAGGGAGCCCGCCGCGTCAGGTCCCGGATCCACCGCACCGCATCCCTGAGCCCGCGGGGCGGGGACCCGCCCCGCCCGTCCTCGCACACCGCGGCGGGCGCGGGTCCGGCTGGGGACGGAGGCCGGTCCGCGCCCGAGTGGCTTGACG
>JAFACJ010000754.1 GCA_023425615.1 Actinomycetes bacterium | reverse complement strand
GGATCGAGGGATCGGTGCTCTTCGCATTGCTGCTGCTCTTTGTGGGCTGGCTGGCCCACGGGCTGGGAAAGACGGTGAACCGGAACCTGGACAAGAGGTTCGTCCTCCTGTCGGCTGCCTCCCTGCTGGTGACGGTGGCCGTCTTCACCATGGCCGGGCAGGGGGTCCCGTTCGATCTGAGGTTCTCCCTCTCCAGGGGAGCACTGGAGCAGGCGGCCGAGTCGGAAGCCGTCGTCGCACCGGACTGCATGGACGTCGACCTCGAAAAGGCGCCGATCGTCAAGGCGGGCCTCTTCGAGGTCCGCTGCATCGAGCGCGGAGAAGGCGTGACGGACCTCTATGTCCTTGCCGGCGGCGACCTGCCCTCCGTCTGGAGTTTCCGCCGAACCGAGCCCGGCAGAAAACCCGACCCCGGCGGATACCGACTCGACGACCAGTGGACCCTCAATTCCCACACTTCAGGAGCGGGCGCACTCTTCCCCTCAGGTCATTGACGACGGACGACCCTTGCCGGTCTGACGGAAGAGAACTACCCGAGGACCCCGTCTGGTTCACCGCGACCGTCTGATCCACGGCGAGATCAGCCCTGTACGGAGGTCCGCGAGCGCCCCTTGATCACCTTGGCCGATGCCTCGTAGATCGCCCGGGACCCGGGGCCTGGGCCGGGGTGGGGCGGCCTCAGCCCTGATAGGGCGGTGCGACGCCCCAGCCCCAGTGCGGTACGGGTGCTTGCTGGATGGGCGTGGCGCCGGGCTGGGAGTTGGCGAGGGCCAGGCGCGTGCCCCATTCGATGTAGCCCATGAAGGCGGCGCGGAACTCCGGGTCGCCGGGCAGACCGACCTCGTCGGCGGCGTCGACCAGGAGGCTCACCCAGCGCCGCCGCTGCGCTTCGGTGATGCCGCGGTTCAGGTGCTGGCTGAGCATGTGGGTGTAGCCGCCGCGCTCGTCGGTGTAGCGGGACGGGCCGCCGAACACCTCCGACAGCCACACGGCGACGTAGTGCGGGTGGCCCGGATCCATGTGGGCGAAGAGCGGCCCCACCACTTCATCGGCCTTCACCAGCTCGTAGAACCGTTCGGTGAGCTGCTCGAACGCCTTGTCCCCGCCCGCCCAGGCGTAGAGGCTGGGGACCGACCCTCCGGCACCGCGCACCGCGGTCCGCTCGTAGTGGCGCATCTCCTCGATCGCCTTGACGTAGGGGCGGATCTCCGCGAAGAAGCCGCGGAACTGCTCGCTCTTCCGGAACCCCTCGAGGTGGTCTTCGGCCGAGGTCCAGGTGATCCGCAGGATGTAGCAGGCGGGATCCTCCACGCAATGGCTGAGCTCGTAGTCCACGCACTGCGACGCCTGTGCCAGGAACTCGGCCGCCCTGGCGTAGGCCTCCTCGAACTCCCCGTTCTGATCGCCGGGGATGCGGTAGCGGATGTACTCCACGATCATGGAATTCCCCCTCAGCGGACGGCACGGAACCGCCCTCGCTAGGGTCGCCATGTAATCACGCAATCGATCTTCACGCTCAAACCAGACATATCGGACCCACGCCATCCCGCTCCGCAGCAACCGAGCACCCTAGAAGCGGCGATCAAGGACAGCCGAGCGCACCTCTTCTTGAGCGCGGATACACCCCAGCGTCTTCCGCACACACAGACCGCTCGAACGGCGCTCAAAGGCCGAAAGGCCGAGCCCCGGCAGCGCGTCACCGAGGCCACCGGACGACCCGCCGATGGCGTCCGAGCCCGGGAATAGGTCCGCACATATACCCGTAGATCATCGTTGACGCCCGCACGTGACCAATGATCAACAAGAACGGCCCCCGTCCTGGAATCCCAGGTCAGGGGCCGTTTTCGCAAGTGTGGCGGCTGGTGGGTTCGAACCACCGTAGCTTACGCGACAGATTTACAGTCCGCCGCCATTGCCCCCTGATCACCACCCTGACCAGGCACAACGACGCGCTTTGCACCTCGCCTCTTCCTCCGATCCGCTCCTGATCCAGAGGAAGGCCCCCGGATGGCCGTCCGGCACCCACTTGAACTGGCGAAACCCAGGATCACAACCGAGATCATTAAGGCTGAAAGCCCTGCTGACATGCTCAAGCCCAGCTAGAGCGCCGTGTCCGGCATCGTATGACCTCGTCTGACCGCATCAACCCGAGCATGATCACCCCCACGTCGTCCCCACCATGTCGAGCCCAGAGCGGCCCTAGGTCAACGAGAAGGCTCGCTCAGCACTCCTCCGCGCTGGACGGGCCTTCTGCCGTTTCTGGCCTCTTGGCGCTTTAACCGTGGTCGTGCAGGATCACTCTCCGGAGCTGGTCGGGGCCGCCTAGCTCCCGACTCGGACAGGCAGGCGTGATGTTGATCATGCGAAGATGGCTGTCACGTTCGCCCCGTTTTTCTGCTTCGCCAGGACGAACATTCCCGCTGCGGCCGCCACGCGGCCGGGGGGGGACCGGGAGTCGGTGGAGTGCGCCCTGTCCGGGTTGGCGTCTTTTTCGAAAATGGAGTCTCTAGTGACCGTTGCGCCATATGGTCTCCTAGTAATCACTGCGCTCCATGTGCCAGACGTCCGCTCTTAAGGACTGCGGTCCTGCTTAGCGCGCTCCCGTGCAGGCTCTCGCCGAAGAACGAAGACGAGAACCACACGGAATGCGTCCGGTCCTAGAGGTTCAAGCAGTGCCGCGCGTGGAGACCGGGGTCTTCACGCTCTTGAAAGGCATGCCCATGAGCGTGGCCGCCGGGTCTCCTGACGATCAGCCTGCTGAAATCATGGTCATTCCCGTGACCGACGTCCTCCCCCCGGGCGGCCGGTTCGAGCATCGCCTGCCTCCCACCAGCCAGGCGCAGAAGGCCCAGAACCACCTGGCGCCTCTGGTCCAGCTATCGACTCAGATGCTGGAACGGCTGACTCACATGGCGGTCAATCCGGACCAGCTTGCGGTGACGCAGCCAGAACCGCACCGGGTAGCGAACGGCTGGCTCTACCTAGTGCGGTTCCGGGCCTATGTGCCGCTGCTCTCCCCAGCGATGGAGAATGACCGGCTACTCGCCGATGCCGCCTACGCGGCCGACCCCCGTGCCGGGGACAAGACGCGGGCTCTCGCCCAGCCGGCACCCCACGAGTCCTACGCCGCACTTGTCCACGGGGACACGTTCGAGGATCTCGCGGAGTCGGTCGACCGGGCAGCCGCCAAGATCAGAAAGGAGAATCCGCAGGAGGTCGGTGAGCGCCTGGTGGAGCTGCCCCTCACCGTCGTGTCCGCAATGATCAATGGCCCCGACGGCGTCCAGACCGACGAGGCGACCGGTGTCGATGGTAACTCGCGACTGATCTCCTGCCTGGGCCAGCTGAAGGTGGAGCGCGGATGGCTGACCGGCGGCACCGACCGCGAACGGGTCGAGCTGCAGCCCTCGCATCTGATGCGGATACCGCTTAAGGCCCGGCGCGAGCTGGTCCGGAAGATCATCAAGGCAGAGTACAAGCTGCTCGGCGCGGCTGGCCTCGAGCAGCGCAATGCGGCGGCCCGAGCACTTAACGCCCTCACCGTCCCGGTCCAGGTCATCGTGGGCTACCGGGACGACGAACCTGAGCGCGGCATGTCCCGCTTCCCTGGAGCCGTGCGGGCCCTGCTGGTCCGGATGAACGTCGGGGTGAAGCCCTTCGGCGACGGAGCGAAGCACGCCGTGGTCGCTGAGGAGGTCGTGAGCGCCCTGTACGACGCAGGCCTGTTCGGCTCCTATGACGGCTGGGATCCAAAGGATGTTCGGGACATGCTCATCGGCAGGGACGACATGGAACAGGTGATGGAGTCCCTCGGATTCGACTTCAATATCCCGGATCAGAGGTTCGTCCTAGTAGTCGAGCAGCTCACCCGTAAGGAACGCGGATTTAACGCGGTCGTCCGCGATAAGCTCCAGTCCAAGGCCGTCTATCTGAAGGACCGAAACTCCTTCGTCACCGAACTGGGCCTGAGGTCATACTCGAGCTCTCTGGAGGGCGACCTTCCGACGATTCGGCGCGCGCTCGAGACCGGCTGCCTCTGGCAAGATCTCGTGGACAGGGAATGGCAGGCCGATCCCCGTAACAATGATGCCACGATCGACCACCTGCTGGCAGCGGCCGATCGGGAAGAGCCCAGCAGCCTTATGGAGCTCGGCGTGCTCGGCATGATCTCCTTGGTGACGTCGGGACATCTGCTGGCCGCTCGGGGTTCGGCGGAGCAACTCGTGGACGGCCAGATGATCGCCCGCACCGGTGTCGGCCTCATCGTGAGGGCGCTCCTCGACATGGCCGAAGGGCGGCAGCTGCTCGCCGATGCTGTAAAGCGGGTCCGGAAGGGCTTGGCCCCGCGCTGGTGGGACGCCGAGCGGCAGGAGCTCGTCGACAGGCCGCAGGACTGGCGCGGCGCCACTTTCGACGCGCACCTGCGGTTGGCCGCACGCAACGGCTTCAGCGACAGAAAAGAGGTGCAGAACCCTGCGGCATTGGAGGCGCACCTGCTCACCAAGTTCACGCACTCCATTAAGGAGGTCGACCAGCGGCTGGCCGAGCTCCTCGAAGAGCGGGAGAAGAACGGCACCACCGGCCGGCTCGGGTGGGAAGAGGTCGAGGCTTCGATGGAGCTGCTCGACGGGATCAAAGAGGACTTCCAGGGAATTTCCACCCCGCGGCCGCGGCGCCGCTCGTGACCGGAGAGCGGCACGGGGTCGTCGCGATAACCGAGGCGCGTTACTCGACGCTGTGCGGGCTCCCCGGTCCGTGGCTGATCGAATACCGACCCGACCCCATCCGCATGGGAGAGAACTCCGGCGACGAGCGGCGCGCGGTCTACGTCACCATTACCGCGTCCGGCATCGCCTGCTATGTCGGAAGGACTCGGCCGCAGACTGTCCGCCGCGGAGGAGCCGCCGCCCACCGGATCGTCCGACACCGACGGGAGCCCTCCAAACGCAGGGAATGGGCCGCTTACTGGGTCCTGCCGTTGAAGGACGAACCCCCCGACGCGGTCGTGGACCAGTTGGAGGTGGAGGTCGCCGCACGCCTCGTCCTGCCGCTCCGCAACCGGCGGTGAGGACGCGGCCTGCGGCTCGCGCCACGGCGCGAGCGCCGCCGACAGCGGGCCGTGCAGCCCGATCCGGCGGCGGTCTCCACTAGCAAGACCCCGTCGGCCTGCGAGACCACTCCCGAGCTGCTCTGACCCGGTTCAGATCGTGCCCGCGCTGCTGGTCGCCGGACAGCCAAAAGGAATTCGGGGAACCTGGCACTCCCGGCCCCTATGCCGTGAACCCTCCGCCCTCGGCACGTGGATCGGAAGGCGACTCGTGGACTCTCACAGGGAGCTCGCACGGGCACTCGTCACAGTGATCAGCATTGGTCTCTCAAATACCCGCTCGTACGGAATTTGAAGGAAAATGATACGACTTGCTGACTCTTCTGATCAGGCTGATACTCGTGGCGTGAAAGAGCAGTTGGCGTTCAGACTTCCCCCCATGACACCTTCCGAGGAGCCGGCGACCGCCGATGAGACGCGGAAGTTCCTGCTGGATCGGTCGGCGCGTGACTTCGCACCCATCCGCAAAACGTTCGTCCAGAAGGAGAAGGAGGCGCTAGACCGGCGTGCTCCGCTGAGCGTGTTCGTCCGCAACGGTGACCTGCGCGCACTGAGGGCGCTGTTGTTCTTGTACGCGATCATCAGCAACGGAGACGGTCCGGACGGGTGGAGCACGACGCTGCCCATCGGTACCTGGGCGCGGGCGTTCGACATCACGCTCCAGACGTCGGGGCCATCCGCCGTGAACGCGGCGTCCAAGACACTCAGCCGGCTGGTCGAACGCAACCTGGTTCTGCGCTCGCGGACCGGGAAGAAGCGAGAGACCCGGGTAACGCTCCTACGGGAAGACGGCTCCGGCGCGCCTTACACCCGACCGGGCCGCGGGAACTCCGACCGCTACCTGCAACTGCCGCACGTGTTCTGGACTGAGGGCTGGTTTCGGGAAATGGACCTGCCGGCGACCGCGATGCTCCTAGTCGCCCTCCATGAACCGCCCGGGTTCCGCCTGGGCACCGAGAACATGCCCAAGTGGTACGGCTGGTCGGCCGACACCGCCGAGCGCGGCTTCAAGACCCTCCAGGAGCTGGGGGTTCTCGCCAAGACCACCCGGTGGGTCAAAGCACCCCTCAGCCCGACCGGGCTCGCTGAGACCAACGAGTACACCCTCCAGGGCGCCTTCGCGCAGCCCGCGAACGCCACCGGCCCGGGCTCAGGTGATTCCAAGCCGCACACGATCTCCTTCGCCCAGCTCTAGAGGAACCCGACGACCATGAGCCTGACCGGCAACCTGCGCATGTACTACGTCGACGACTCCGGATCCGTCGACACCGGACACATCGTCTACTCCTGGATCGAGACCACCCCAGCTGAATGGCGCACCGCCCTGGCCGCTCTCCTGGCCTTCCGCAAGAGCCTCTACGCCACCCACAAGGTTCCCCCGTCGAAAGAGCTGCACGCCGCCCACCTAGTCGGCGGGCGCGGCAATCCCTCCACCGACCCGGCGGTCAACCGCTCCAAGGCGCTCCGCCGCGAGGTCATGACCTCCACCCTGAAGACCATCGGCACGATTCCCCAGATCAGGATCGGCACCGTCTACCGGACCACAACCGCCATTGGCTCCGCCTACGCTGCCGAACGCGCCCATCTGTACGACGCCCTCGTCGACCGCCTCGACAAGCGGCTGGCCGCCGCTGAAGAACTCGGCATGATCCACATGGACGGCAACGGCAGCGACCTGGCCTACTTTCAGGCACATAGGCGCATGAAACTGGAGGACCGCAGCATTATCGAGGACCCGGTCTTCCAGGACTCCGGCCGTTCCCAGTTCGTCCAGATGGCCGACCTCACAGCTTGGACCGCCTATCAGGCCGTCCAGAAGAGACCCACGAAGCCCTACGCCAAGGGTTGGTACGACATCTACCTCAAGGCCGCCGACCCGGACGGGGGCCCGGTGACCTGCTGAATCTGCCTGAAAATGGCCGCAGAAGAAGCAAGACCCGCTGGTCCACATGTGTGGGGCGGGTCCGCAACAACGAATCTATCATACTTCGATTTTGAATAACCCCTGCTCAGCGGCCTGCCACCTCTCCCAGCCGTCGAGGCGGCCACGTGCCGTACCCGGGCAGCATCTACCTTCTACCTGAACGGTGCCGCAGGTGGTGCGGGTGCGCGCGTCGTCTAGACGAGCTAGTGGCTCGTCCCTGAACGTTCCTGGGTTATTTGATCTAGGCGGCCGTGCCCGGCAGCCTTGTCCCAGGCTCGTTGTGGGAGGTGGTCGTGGCGCGTAAGCCCGAGGTGTTCGTGCGGCCGTTGTCGATGGAGGAAGGCCGGAAGCTGCAGCGGATCACGCGGTCGGCGAAGGATCCGGTGAAGCTGCGGCGGGCGATCGTAGTGCTGATGTCCGCTCAAGGGCAGTCGGCGGCCGCGATCCGGTCGTTGATGCAGGTCAGCGACGACTACGTGCGGAGCGTCATCCATGCGTTCAACGAGCGGGGGTTCGATGCGCTGGACCCAAAATGGAGCGGGGGCCGTCCGCGGAGGATCGGTGAGTGGGTGCGTGAGCGCATCTGCCTGGTCGCCCGGACGACCCCCTCCGAATGGGGCATCACCGCGTTCTCGACGTGGAGCCTGGCCAAGCTCGCCGCCCACTTGGAGAACGTCGGGCTGGTGACGTCGCTCAGCCGCGAGCACCTTCGGCGGATCCTGAAGGCCGGCGGGGTCTCCTGGCAGACCACGACGACGTGGAAGAGCAGCAACGATCCGGACTTCATCGCCAAGATGCACGCCGTCCTGGCCCTCTACGACACCCGGCCGAAGGGCGGGCGGGTGATCTGCGTGGACGAGTTCGGCCCCCTCAACCTGCAGCCGCGCAAGGGCAAGACGTGGCGGCCGACCACGCATCCGGCCAGGCTGCGGGCCACGTTCAACCGCAACGACGGCGTCCGGCACATGCTCGGCGCCCTCGACCTGGCCACCGGCCGGCTCTACTACCGGATCCGCAGTCGGAAACGGTGGCGGGAGTTTCTGTCCTTCCTCAAAAGCCTGCGCGCACGCTGGCCCGGCGAGCGCCTGCACGTGGTCCTGGACAACTACTCGCCCCACAAGCACCCCACGGTCCGGGCCTGGGCGGCGGCCAACGAGGTCGAGCTGGTGTTCCTGCCGACCTACGGATCGTGGCTGAACTGGATCGAGTCCGAATTCGCCGCCCTGCGCTACTTCGCACTCAACGGCACCGACCACCGCAGCCACACCGAGCAGAACGCTGCGATCGCCGCCTACATCCGCTGGCACAACCAGCACGCCCAACCCAAGGTCAGCTTCGCCGCCACCTCCCCGATCCGATCATGGACCAGTTACCCCACCAAGGTTGCGTGACACACCACTAGTCCTGGCCGGGCCCGCTGTTGTTTACAAGTGGGTCAGGATGAAATGGGCGGCCGGGGTGGAGTTGGGGTGGCTAGGGTCGGTGCGTGGCTGAGGATTTCGACTTGATCTGGCAGGGGTTGCGGGCGACGCGGTGGGATCCGCCGGCCGCCGCGTCTGCGAGCAAGGAGCGCCGCCGGACGTATGTGGCGGCGCTGGAGCAGGCCGAGCAGCTGATGCGCGCGGCCGCGAGCGTGGGGCCCGCAGTGAGTCCGCTGCTGCTGTTCTACGGGCTGAGCCAGGCGGGGCGGGCGATCGCGGCCGCGGCCGCGGATCTGACCGGGCCTGACTGGCAGTTGTCGGGACACGGGATCCTGATCCGGCCGATGGGGTCGCTGGTCGGCAGGCTGGCGGAGATCACAACCGTGACCGACGGGAGGGGGAGCCGGGGGAGCTTCACCCGGTTGTCGGAGCTGCTCGGCTCGCCGCTGTGGCCGAAAGATGGTGGTCATGGGCCGATGCGGCTGGAACCGGTGTGGGACTGCATTCCAGAATGCCACGATCTGCCACTGTCGGAGAATCTGCGAGCGCGGCGGAAGGCACTGAAGGTCGAGCTCCATGAGCTCTATCCGAGTTCGGTGAGGCAGGTGCCGACGCCGGTGGGACCGCTACCGGGCTGGGTGCTAGACGCTGAGGACGCCCATGCGGCGCTCGAGGACTACCTGTCGGCGTTCGTGCTGGGGGAACGCTCCCCGATTCCGTACGTCCTGGCCTCGGATGGCGGCCCGCCGGAGTTCACCCGGTACGGGGGGTGGGGCGAGGTCGAGATGAACTGGCAGCCGCCGAAGGACTGGCCGCGAGACTTCACGGGCAGGATCTCCTACCTGGAGTCCTTCACTCGTCGATACTGCGGGGGCCGATTCCTGTTCCCGGCGATCACAGGCGAGGGGAAGGCGATGCATCCGCTGATGGCGTGGTGGACGGTGCTGTTCGTCCTGTCGATGCTAGCCCGCTACGAGCCTGCCCGGTGGGGAGCGCATATCGCGGTGGACTCCAGCCGTCACGCGGTCCCGCTGGAGCGGATCTTGGGGCAGGCGCGGGCGATCGTGCCGCGGGTGGTCGCCGAGACGCTCCAGGAGGTCAGCGGTTAGTCCACCGAACTCGTCCGTACTCAACGGATTCAGATTTCTTATCAGCTGCGGCCTACTCCACGCGAGGCTTGCGTGCGTAGCGTGTGACGCCTCCAACGACCTCAGCCAGCGGCCCACGCCTGGCACAGATCTCCAATGTGCAACTTTCACGCCGGGGGTCGCTGCGACCTGTTGATGACCTGCACCGCTGGGGCTACGTTGTGTGAGTGTCTGCCGATTCTGAGGGCGATCGATTTTCTGACGCAATCCGGTTGCTGTTGCTCATCGCAGCTGTGGCCGATCCCATCGGCGCTCCGGTCGGGCCTGATATCCCGACGAACGCGGTTGCCGTCCTGCACGCGGAGAGCCGCCTGCAGAAGCTCGACTTCTGGCTAAGAAACCCCGATTATCTCGCTGATGAGCTGTTGAACGACTATGAGCGCAGTAGTGAGACGATCCTGCTGGACCTGGCGGGTCGGATCCTGGATTCCGACGAGCCCGAGGTCTGCGCGATCCCGATGCTGCGATATCTGTTCGGAGCGTTCGAGCATCTGGATCGGGCGCTGAGCGTGCTGGCCGCCCCGCGCCTGGTGGTCATCCGGCAGCGCCGGAGCCAGACCCGCGTAATCCAGGACAGCTACTACCTGACCAGCAAGGGCCGCCAAATCGCCGACCAGGCCACCGCCCAGTACCCGGAACTGGCCTGGTACACGGAGCGGGCACTGCTTGTGCGCGCCTTGGCCGAGGCGACCGGCCACACGGCGCTCGCGCTGCGCAAACGCCAGTACCTGCAGCGTGACTATGCCCAGACGCCTCTGGGAGAGATCATTCCATCGATCGCCGACCGGACGCGGGAGCGGTTGACCGCTCTGCGCGAAGCTGTATCGCAGGGGGCCATCCATGAGTGAGGACCTGTCCGTTCCATCGGCGAGCGAGTTGCTCCGGCGAATCGCTTCCCAGCTCGGTGACGCCGACCCCGGGCGGGTCGCTGCGATCCTCGCCGCGCACGGCCTCGATCTGACGCCTCCGCTGCCGGCCCGCCGTGAACTGGTGGTGCACCGCCTGTACTGCGAGGGCGTGAAGCGCACCGGGACCGATTCCAATGACGGCCCGTTCACCCTGGACATTCCCCTGGGGCCGGGGCCGTGGGTGATCGCCAGCGAGATCAACTCTGCGGGGAAGTCGAGCGCCCTGTGGGCGTTGAGCTTTGCGCTGCGGGGCGAGGGCTTCGCCGGATTCGAGCGGCGCGAGACGGTCGGTTGGTTCCGCTATGTACGCGCCGATATCGAGGTCGGCGGGGTGGCGGCGTCGGTCCGGCTCACCTTCGACAGTCCTGGCCGTCCGCACGCGCGTCTTCTGAGCGCCGATGCTCTGCCTGCTCTGCTGGCCCTTGACGGCCGCGACGAGGAGGGGCCCGGCGTGCGAATGGTGTCGGGGGCCGAACCACCAGAGGTCGAAGCGCTGATCGGCCGTTTCATGATGGACCGGCTCGGCTTGCGTCCGATCTCGGTGTGGACGGCTGAGCCTGGCGCGCCGAAGGGCGAGGGCGGGCAGCGCGACAGCACTGAGCATGTGCACGGCTGGCCGAGCTTCTTCTACGCGCTGGCGCTGAACTCGGCCAGCGACACCATCCTGTTGGGGCCCACGACGTTCGGCCAGTTGCCAGTGCGGCTCATGCAACTGTTCTTGGACATTCCTTATGCCTCAGAGCTGACGCGCCTGATTAGCGCACGCAAAGCGGAGTTGCAGGAGGGGAGTAGGGTCATGCGTCGCGCCGACGAGGACGCCCGGGCCCGGGAGCAGAAGGCTGAGCCGCTGCGCGCCGCGCTGGTCGATGCTCAGCGGCGGCTGCGCGGCCTGCGAGACGCACAGCCCGACATCACCGCGTTGCTGCAGGCCGTGGATCGCACGGCCGCCCAGGTCGTCGACTGCCAGGACGCTCATCAGATCGCGGCTGGCCAGCTCGAGGTCGCACGCAAGAACAGGCTGGCCGACCAGCGGGCGGCCCGACGCGCCCGGCAGAGCAGCGCCGCGCGGCTGCTGCTGGGCGCCCTGGATCCCGAGGCATGCCCGCGCTGCGACCACGACATCGATGACGCCCGCCGAGCCATCGAGGACACCGACCACCGATGCTCCGTCTGCGCTAACCCGCTGCCGGACGAGGTCGACGATCCTGAGGCGGCGCAAGCGGCCCTCACCCGCATCGATGGCCGTCTGGCCGCATCACAAGCCGCCGAGGCCAGCTCCAAGACCGCGGCAGATCAGGCTGCCCACGCACTGCAGCGCGCCCGGACGTCCTATGAAGAGGCGACTGCGGCCCTGGCCGCAGCGCGGTCCGGTGAGGCGTTCACCCGGCTGGAACAGACGCAGCAAGAAGTGTTCCAGCTGCAGGGCGCGTTGACGCTGGCGGTCGGCGAGACCACCGATGCGCTTCCCGCGTTGGCCGCGGTCCTGTCCGAGCGCACCGACCAGCCGGCAGGGCCGCAGCCGCCCAGCGACGAGCGGGTCTTGGCCGCGGCGACCGACGTGGTCAAAGAGGTCGTCGAAGCCCACAGCCGTGCGCTGTTCGCTGAGCTCAACGGTGAGATCCTCGTCATCGCCCAGGCGTTGGG
>JAFACJ010000695.1 GCA_023425615.1 Actinomycetes bacterium | reverse complement strand
CCGCTGCACCGGCTGGAGACCGTCTACCGGCGGCTCACCGAACGGCTCGCGACCACCACCCACCAGCCGAGCGCGCTGCGCGCCGTCATCGACGGCTGGTTCTACACCCTTGAGGAGGACGTCCTCGACGAGGGCGACCTCGACGACGCGGCGCTGGCCGACGCCGTCGAGGAGCTGATGGAACGCCGGCTGGCCGACGTCGCCCGGACCACCCCGGCGTTCTCGGCGGCGCTGCGCGGCTACCACCGGGCGCGCGGCGCGGGCGACACCGCGACCGCCGAAGCACTGATCGCCTGGCTCGGCGGGCAGAAGTCCGTCGCCGCCACCGCCAAGCGCGCCGCCGGAGTGCGCGGCGACCTCGACCACTTCGCGGCGCTCGGCTTCCTCCAAGGGCTGCTCACCGTGCTGCGTGACAGCGGGCATCCGGGGCTGCTGCTCGTCCTGGACGAGATCGAGACCCTGCAGCGGGTGCGCGGCGACGTCCGGGAGAAGGGCCTGAACGCACTGCGCCAGCTCATCGACGAGATCGACACCGGGCGGTTTCCCGGGCTCTTCCTGGTCATCACCGGCACTCCTGCCTTCTACGACGGGCAGCAGGGGGTGCAGCGGCTCCCACCGCTCGCCCAGCGGCTGGCCACCGACTTCACCACCGACCCGCGCTTCGACTCCCCGCGCGCCGTGCAACTACGACTCACCGGGTTCGACCTGCCGCGCCTGGGCGAACTCGGCAGAGCGGTCCGAGACCTGTACGCGGCGGGATCGTCCGACACGCAGCGGATCAACGAGGTGGTCGACGACACCTACGTCGCGGAGCTGGCCACGGCCGTCACGGGCGGGCTCGGAGGCAAGGTCGGGGTCGCGCCGCGGGTGTTCCTGCGCAAACTCGTCGCCGACGTGCTGGACCGGGTCGAGGAGTTCGCCGAATTCGACCCGCGAAGCCACTACGCGCTCACCGTCTCGGCGACCGAGCTGAACGAGGCCGAACGCAGCGCGGCGGCTGCCGACGACGTCGACCTCGACCTTTGACAGGCGCTCCGATGGACGACCTGTCGCCCGTTCTGGTCCACCACATCGTCAACACACTCGGCTGGCCCGCGCTGAGGCCGTTGCAGCGGGATGCCGTGGGGCCGGTGATGGACGGGTCGGACGCGCTGCTGCTGGCGCCCACCGCGGGCGGGAAGACCGAGGCGGCGGTGTTCCCGCTGCTGTCCGTGATGGAGCGGGAGCGGTGGACGGGGCTGTCGGTCCTGTACGTGTGCCCGATCAAGGCGCTGCTGAACAACCTGCTGCCGCGGCTGGAGACCTACTGCGGGTGGATGGGGCGGCGGGTCGGGCTGTGGCACGGCGACGTGACCGCGTCGCGGCGGCGGGCGCTGCTGCGGGACCGGCCGGACATCCTGCTGACGACGCCGGAATCACTGGAAGCGATGCTGGTGAGCGTCAACGTCGACCATCGGACGGTCTTCTCGGGACTGCGGACGATCGTCGTCGACGAGGTACACGCGTTCGCCGGGGACGACCGGGGATGGCATCTGCTCGCGGTGCTGGAGCGGCTCACCCGGGTGGCGGAGCGGCCGATCCAGCGGGTCGGGCTGTCGGCGACGGTCGGGAACCCGGGTGAGCTGCTGGAGTGGTTGCAAGGATCCTCCCGCGGCCTCCGGCCTCGGGCCGTGGTCGCGCCCGACGTGTCAGACACACCCGTTCTGCCGCCTTCTGGGGAGATCGAGCTTGATTACGTCGGGTCGATCGCCAACGCGGCGAAGGTGATCGCGGCGCTGCACCGGGGTGAGAAGCGGCTCGTGTTCTGTGACTCGCGGCAGCTCGTGGAGGAACTGGGGGCGGCGCTGCGGGCCCGGAACGTCACCACGTTCCTGTCCCACGCCTCCCTGTCGGTGGACGAGAGGCGGCGTGCCGAGGAGGCGTTCGCGTCCGGGCGAGACTGCGTCATCGTCTCGACCAGCACGCTGGAGCTGGGCATCGACGTCGGCGACCTCGACCGGGTGATCCAGATCAACGCGCCCGCCACCGTCGCGTCATTCCTCCAGCGGCTCGGCCGCACCGGACGGCGGGCCGGATCGGCGCGCAACTGCCTCTTCCTCGCGCTTGACCTCGACTCACTGGTCAGCGCGGCGGCACTGCTGCTGCTGTGGGGACGCGGGTACGTCGAGCCGGTCTCGGCACCACCCGAGCCGCGGCACATCGTCGCCCAGCAGGTGCTCGGACTCGCCCTTCAGGAGCACAAGATCGGGCGCGGGGTCTGGGCGGAGTCCTGGAACGGCCTGGCGCCGTTCGACCGGAGCGCCGAACCGATCGTCGCCCACCTAGCGAACGAGGGTTTCCTGGAGCGGGACGGCGAGTTCCTGTTCATCGGCCCGGAGGCCGAGGCCCGCTTCGGCCGCCGCCACTTCATGGGCATGACCGCGGTCTTCACCGCGCCGCCCGAGTTCACCGTCCTGGCCGGCCGGCAGGAGATCGGCCGCACCGATCCGATGCTGCTCACCGAGGCGGTCGAAGGCCCGCGTGTCCTTCTGCTGGCCGGCCGGAGCTGGAAGGTCACCTGGATCGACTGGAAACGCCGCCGCTGCTTCGTCGAGCCCTCCGACCTGCGCGGCAAGGCCCGCTGGTATTCCCCTGCTCTGTCCGGTGCCTCCTACGCCCTCACCCGCGCCTGCCGTGAGATCCTCCTTGGCGCTGACCCTCCTGTCTCCCTCACCCGCCGCGCCGTCTCCCACCTGGCAGAGGCCCGTGAGGACGCGCTGCCCACCGTCCACCCCGGCGGCACCGTCATCCGGCGCACCGACCACGACCTGCGCTGGTACACCTGGGCGGGCTTCCGCACCAACGCCGTCCTGGCCTCCACCCTCGGCTCCCTGGCCGACGAGGCCCAGCGCATCGACGACGTCTGGGTCCGCCTCTCCCCCGACACCACCGTTGACCACTTCCGCGCCGCCGCCTCAACCGCCCACCTGGTGCTCCCTGTCGTCGACGAAACGGCACTGCGCGGCCTGAAGTTCAGCGAGGCTCTCCCCCGGCACCTCGCCCTCGCCACCCTCGCCACCCGCTTCGCCGATCTCCCCCACGCCGAAGAGATCCTGGCCGGGCCCTTCCGCTTCTCGACCGAGCACTGAGTTCAGATCCCCAGCTTGAGCCCGATGCGCGCGACGGTGGCAAGGCCCTTCTCTCCAGCCGACCGAAAGAGATCCTGCCCTCACCCGGGACAGATCAGGGTCTCCAGACAAACCGGGGCGCTTCAAGCGCAGCCATCCAGAGACAACCGATGCACACTGCTTAGCGAAGTTTGTCGGAGTCCTGTGCAAAAGTTACGTCATGCTAGCCATAACCGAGGATGGCATCGTGATGGGCCCGGAGTCGGACACGGCTCAAGGCCGGGCTACATGAGTGCGAACACTGAGTCCAGGCAGATGCGAGCACGGTTCCTGTGGGTAGGCACGGCTGACACATGCCTTGCCATGGACACGGAAGAACTTGTCGAACTCCTGACCGAGCGGGCTCGAAAGCGTTACCAAGCCAGAGTCAGCGACAGTGAGCAGAAGTCGTGGCGGGCGAGTATCAAGACCGTCGCCGAAGTCCTCGTCCAAGCCGGACTCAACGAGGTACTGATGCTCCTAGAGATGAGCACCTTCGCCGGGAACACCCGCATCGACATCGTCTTGCTCGGGTCGCATCCCGACAGCGACGAGCTGTCTGTGGTCGCTGTCGAGAACAAGCAGTGGTCCGAGGTCCACCTCGACCCCGTCACCAAACTGGTCGTTCATCCCGGAGCGAAGCCCGGCGGCAGTCAGCACCCGGCCGAGCAAATCTGGGATTACTGCAAGGCGTTGGAGCGCCACCTGCCCATGCTCCGAAGCCGTTTCCACGGTGTCGTGAACCTGCACAACGCGCCCGCAGACCAAATCAGAGCGATCATGCCGCCGTACCGACAGCTCCGAGCCCCTGCAGACAAGGTCCGGGTCTTCGGTAAGGAACCCAAGGAACGTCAGGCGTTTGCCGACTTCCTCAGCCAGGTCATCAGTGCGGAGAGTGCCCCCGCCCATCTGAGAATGCTCAACCGAGCCCACGTGCGTCCGAGCGATGACCTCATGCACGCGGTGAACCAGGCTGTGAACGGACGCTCGTTCTTCACACTGCTCGATGAGCAGCGAGTGGCGTTCGACAACATCTTGGATACCGTGGAGAAGGGTTTCAGCGAGAACAACAAGACCGTGTTCATCAT
>JAFACJ010000673.1 GCA_023425615.1 Actinomycetes bacterium | reverse complement strand
CGTGCACGACGACCATCCGCTGCTGAGGCGCAAGGCCGACGACCCGAGGGCGGCGGTCCTGCTGGTGACCAGCGACCGCGGCTTCTGCGGCGGCTACAACAGCAGCGTGCTGAGAGCCGGGCGGCAGCTGGCCGAGCTGCTGGAGGGGCAGGGCAAGGAGCCGGTGTACTACATCGACGGACGCAGGGGCGTCGACAACTTCCTGTTCAACCGGCGCCCGATGGCGGCCTCGTGGACGGGTCAGTCCGGCGAGCCCTCCTACGCGCTGGCCGCCGAGATCGGCGAGCGGCTCGTCGAGGCGTTCCGGACGCCGCACGAGGAGGGCGGGGTCGGCGAGGTCCATGTGATCTTCACCCGGTTCGTCTCGATGATCTCGCAGCAGACGACGGTACTGCGGATCCTGCCGCTGGAGGTCGAGGAGGTGGAGTCGCTGCCGGGCGGCCCGGTCGCCTCCTATGAGTTCGAGCCGTCGGTCGGCGACGTGCTTGACTCCCTGATCCACCAGTACGTCCACGGGCGGATCTGGAACATGCTGCTGGAGTCGGCGGCCTCCGAGCACGCCGCGCGCCGGCAGGCGATGATGGCCGCCACCGAGAACGCCCAGGATCTGATCTTCAAGCTGAGCCGCCGCGCCAACGAGGCGCGCCAGGCGGAGATCACCAGCGAGCTGAGCGACATCGTGGGCGGCGCCAACGCCCTGGAGGAGAGCGGGGAGGGCTGAGGCGGGAGGGGCCCACCGAAAACGGCGTTTCGCCCTGACCACCACAGGGGAGGCAGATCTTGCCGACCCCGGAGGAGAGGGACATCGAGGCGATGACGTTCCATGTCGATTCGGAGGTCGGCAGGCTGCGGCAGGTGCTGGTGCACCGCCCCGACCTGGCGCTCAAGCGGCTCACCCCGTCCAACAAGGACGACCTGCTGTTCGACGACGTGCTGTGGGTGGAGCGCGCGGGCGAGGAGCACGACGAGTTCCGGCGCCTCATGGAGGGCCGCGGCGTGCGGGTCCACCTCCTGATGGACCTGCTGCGCGAGACCGTCGCCATCCCCGAGGCGCGCAAGCACATCCTGGGCCGGGTCGTGGACGAGCGCAGGTTCGGGCCGCTGGCGGCGGACGCCATCCTCGGCGCGCTGGACGCCATGCCCGACCCGGAGCTGGCGCTGACCCTCACCGGCGGCATCACCAAACGCGAACTGCTGATGCGCGTCAACGAGCCGAAGTCGATCGCCTTCCACTCGATGGCGCCCGACGGGTTCGTCCTGCCGCCGCTGCCCAACCACCTGTTCACCCGCGACACCTCCTGCTGGATCTACGACGGGCTGTCGATCAACGTGATGCGCAAGAAGGCGCGCACCCGCGAGACGGCGAACATGGAGGCGATCTACCGGTACCACCCGCTGTTCGCCTCCGGCTACGACCGCCCCGACGAGGACGGCTTCCACGTCTGGAACCACGGCGCCCCCATGGCGCCGGCGACCATCGAGGGCGGCGACGTCCTGGTGATCGGCGAGGGCGCGGTGCTCGTCGGCATGAGCGAGCGCACCCAGCCGCAGGCGGTGGAGATGCTGGCGCAGCGCCTGTTCCAGGCCGGTTCCGCACGCAAGATCGTGGCGCTGAACATGCCGAAGGCGCGGGTGTTCATGCATCTGGACACCGTCATGACCAATGTGGCGCCCGGGGTGTTCACCAAGTACGCCGGCATGGGGATGCTGGCGTCCTACACGATCGAGCCGGGCGACAACGAGAAGGAGCTGAAGGTCACCGACCACGCTCCGGAGGAGATGCACAGGGCCATCGGGCGGGCCATCGGCATCGACGAGATCGAGGTCTACACCGCCACCCAGGACGTCCTGTCGGCCGAGCGCGAGCAGTGGGACGACGGCTGCAACGTCCTCACCCTCGAACCCGGCGTGGTCGTCGCCTACGAGCGCAACACCACGACGAACAACTTCCTGCGCAGGAAGGGCGTCGAGGTGCTCACCATCCGCGGCAGCGAGCTGGGCAGGGGCCGCGGCGGTCCCCGCTGCATGTCCTGCCCCATGGAGCGCGACGCGCTCTAGCCACGGGTCGCGGCGGGCGAGGGCGGCGGGCCGCCCTGGCGGCGCCGGTCCTCTCCTTCGCCTACGGCCGCGGGCGCTCGCGGCTGAGGGTAAAGAAGGGATTAGGTAAGGCTTACCTGCGTGAGGGGGATTACCATCCCGTGTTTGTCTCGGCGGAAGGAATTACGGCACACTGATGTTGTGAAAAACATGCCCGAGGCAACGCCCCAGAGCACGGGTGCCGCGAACACCGCCGGCGCCGTCTCCGGCATGCCCAGGGCCGAGCGTGACACCCGCGCCCGCGTGGCGCGGCTGATCCTCGAAAACGGGCCGGTGACGGCGTCCGCGCTGGGCGAGCGGCTGGGGCTGACCCCCGCGGCCGTCCGCAGGCATCTCGACGCGCTCCTCGCCGAGGGCATGATCGAGACCCGCCGGGCGCGGCCGTCGGCGGCACGGGGGCGCGGCCGTCCGGCCAAGCTCTTCGCGATCACCGACAAGGGCCGCAACGCGTTCGTCCACGCCTACGACGACCTGGCCGCGAGCGCGCTGCGCTTCCTGGCCGAGACGGTCGGAGAGCACGCGGTCTCGGAGTTCGCGCGGCGCCAGCTCGCCGACCTGGAGGCGCGCTACGCCCCCCGGCTGCGCGCCCTGCCGCCGCAGGAACGGGTGTACGCGCTCGCCGAGGCACTGTCGGCGGACGGGTACGCTGCCTCGGCCAGCAAGGCCCCCCATGTCCTGGGCGGAACCCAGCTGTGCCAGCATCACTGCCCGGTCGCACACGTGGCCGCGCGCTTCCCGCAGCTGTGCGAGGCCGAGACCGAGGCCTTCGCACGGATGCTCGACACCCCGGTGCAGCGGCTGGCGACCATCGCCCATGGCGACGGCGTCTGCACCACCCACGTATCGCCTGTGACCGACCAGGCGGCGGCGACGGCCCACCGGCCGTCGAGGATCGCAACACCGGTCAAAGCACATGACGAGGAGTCCGGAGGGATCTCCCTATGACTACGGCAGCCAACCCCGAGCTCGAGGGTCTGGGCAACTACAAATACGGCTGGGCCGACTCCGACGCGGCCGGGGCCTCGGCCAAGCGCGGCCTGTCCGAGGAAGTGGTCCGCGACATCTCGGCAAAGAAGAACGAGCCAGAGTGGATGCTCGACCTGCGGTTGAAGGGGCTGCGGCTCTTCGGGAAGAAGCCCATGCCCACCTGGGGTTCGGACCTGTCGGAGATCGACTTCGACAACATCAAGTACTTCGTGCGCTCCACCGAGAAGCAGGCCGAGTCCTGGGAGGAGCTGCCCGAGGACATCAAGAACACCTACGACAAGCTGGGCATCCCCGAGGCGGAGAAGCAGCGGCTGATCGCGGGTGTGGCGGCCCAGTACGAGTCCGAGGTCGTCTACCACAAGATCCGTGAGGACCTGGAGGAGAAGGGCGTCATCTTCCTGGACACCGACACCGGGCTGCGCGAGCACCCCGAGCTGTTCCAGGAGTACTTCGGCTCCGTCATCCCCGTCGGCGACAACAAGTTCGCCGCGCTGAACACGGCGGTGTGGTCCGGCGGCTCCTTCATCTACGTGCCGAAGGGCGTGCACGTGGAGATCCCGCTCCAGGCCTACTTCCGGATCAACACCGAGAACATGGGCCAGTTCGAGCGGACCCTGATCGGCGTGGACGAGGACGCCTACGTCCACTACGTCGAGGGCTGTACCGCGCCGATCTACAAGTCCGACTCGCTGCACTCGGCCGTCGTCGAGATCGTCGTGAAGAAGGGCGCGCGCTGCCGCTACACGACCATCCAGAACTGGTCGAACAACGTCTACAACCTGGTCACCAAGCGGGCGGTCGCCTACGAGGGCGCCACCATGGAGTGGGTCGACGGCAACATCGGCTCCAAGGTCACCATGAAGTACCCGGCGATCTACCTGATGGGCGAGCACGCCAAGGGCGAGACGCTGTCCATCGCCTTCGCCGGGGCGGGCCAGCACCAGGACGCGGGCGCCAAGATGGTGCACTGCGCCCCGCACACCTCCTCCTCGATCATCTCCAAGTCGGTGGCGCGCGGCGGCGGCCGCACCTCCTACCGCGGCCTGGTCCAGGTGCAGGAGGGCGCCGAGCACAGCAAGTCCACGGTCAAGTGCGACGCGCTGCTGGTCGACCAGATCTCCCGCTCCGACACCTACCCCTACGTCGACGTCCGCGAGGACGACGTGGAGATGGGCCACGAGGCCACCGTCTCCAAGGTCTCGGAGAACCAGCTCTTCTACCTCATGAGCCGCGGCCTGACCGAGGACGAGGCCATGGCGATGATCGTCCGCGGGTTCGTGGAGCCGATCGCGCGGGAGCTGCCCATGGAGTACGCACTGGAGCTCAACCGGCTCATCGAACTGCAGATGGAAGGAGCCGTCGGCTGATGGGCCTGGAAGTCAAGCCTGTCTCCACCCTCTCGGAGCAGGCGTCCTACGACGTCGCCGACTTCGCGGTGCCGACCGGCCGCGAGGAGGAGTGGCGCTTCACCCCGCTGCGCCGCCTCCGCGGCCTGCACGACGGCACCGCGGCCGCCGACGGCAAAGTCTTGGTCGAGATCGACGCCCCGGCCGAGGTGCGCGTGGAGTCCGTCGGCCGCGGCGACCCGCGGGTCGGCTCCGGCTACACCCCGACCGACCGGATCTCCGCCCAGGCCTACAGCTCCTTCACCACCGCCACGGTGATCACCGTGCCGCGCGAGACCGCCGTGGAACGGCCGGTCTTCGTCCGGCTGCGCGGCGAGGACGCCGCGCACGCCGCCTACGGCCACTTCACCGTGATCGTCGAGGCGTTCGGCTCGGCCACCCTGGTCCTGGACCACACCGGCTCGGCCACCTACGCCGACAACCTCGAGTTCGTCGTCGGCGAGCAGGCGTCGCTGAAGGTGCTCTCGCTGCAGGAGTGGCGCGACGACTCCGTCCACGTCTCCCACCAGCACGCCCACCTGGCCAAGGACGCGAAGTTCACCGGGTTCAACGTCACCCTGGGCGGCGACCTGGTGCGCCTGCGCCCGTCGGTCTCCTACCACGGTCAGGGCGGCGACGCCGAGCTGTACGGCGTGTACTTCGCCGACGCCGGGCAGCACCTGGAGCACCGCCTGCTGGCCGACCACTCGGTGCCGAACTGCCGGTCCCGGGTGGACTACCGCGGCGCGCTCCAGGGCGACGACGCGCACGCGGTGTGGATCGGCGACGTCGTCATCCGCGCCGAGGCCGAGGGCACCGACACCTACGAGCTCAACCGCAACCTGGTGCTCACCGA
>JAFACJ010000615.1 GCA_023425615.1 Actinomycetes bacterium | reverse complement strand
GCGTGGACGCGGCCGGGGGAGCGGCTGAGGCGCTCCAGCGGCCCGGAGACGGAGATCGCGGCGATCACCCGGCCGCCGTTGCCGCGCACCGGCGCCGAGACCGAGCCGACGCCCGGCTCGCGCTCCCCGACGGACTGCGCCCAGTTGCGGCGGCGGACCGAGGCCAGGGTCGCGGCGGTGAACTTGGCGCCGCGCAGGCCGCGATGCAGCCGGTCGGGCTCCTCCCAGGCCAGCAGGATCTGCGCCGCCGAACCCGCGGTCATGGGCAGCGCAGTGCCGACCGGGACGGTGTCGCGCAGCCCGCTGGAGCGCTCGGCCGCGGCCACGCACACCCGTACGTCGCCCTGCCTGCGGTAGAGCTGCGCCGACTCGCCGGTGAGATCGCGCAACTGGGTGAGGATCGGCTGGGCGATGGCCAGCAGCCTGTCCTCGCCCGCCGCCACCGCCAGTTCCGCCAGCCGCGGCCCGAGGATGAACCTGCCCTGGGTGTCGCGGTGGACGATGCGGTGGTGCTCCAGTGCGACGGCCAGGCGGTGGGCGGTGGGACGGGCGAGACCGGTCGCCGTGACGAGCTGGGCGAGCGACGCGGGGCCGGCTTCGAGGGCGTTGAGGACCAGAACTGCTTTATCCAGTACGCCGACTCCGCTAGAGTTGTCCATACCTCGATATTGCCGTCTCGATACTTGAGACGCAAGTCAGGTCGCCCCGGGCCGGCGCCCGGGGACGGGCTGGATCAGCCACGGAAGAGTCTCGATGGAGAGAGGTGGAGCGATGGGCCGCACACTGGCCGAGAAGGTGTACGACGCTCATGTGGTGCGTCGGGTCGAGGGTGAGCCGGACCTCCTCTACATCGACCTGCACCTGGTCCACGAGGTCACCTCGCCGCAGGCGTTCGACGGCCTGCGCATGGCAGGCCGCAAGGTGCGCCGTCCGGACCTGACGATCGCCACCGAGGACCACAACGTCCCCACGCAGGACATCCACCTGCCGATCGCCGACCAGGTCTCGCGCACCCAGGTGGAGACCCTGCGCAAGAACGCCGCCGAGTTCGGCGTACGGCTGCACCCGATGGGCGACGCCGGACAGGGCATCGTCCATGTGATCGGCCCGCAGCTCGGCCTGACCCAGCCCGGCATGACGGTGGTGTGCGGCGACTCCCACACCTCCACGCACGGCGCGTTCGGCGCGCTGGCGCACGGCATCGGCACCTCCGAGGTGGAGCACGTGCTGGCCACCCAGACGCTGCCGCAGATCAAGCCGAAGATGATGGCGGTCACCGTCGAGGGCGCGCTGCCCGCCGGCGTCACCGCCAAGGACCTCATCCTGGCGATCATCGCCGAGATCGGCACCGGCGGCGGCCAGGGCTACATCATCGAGTACCGCGGCGAGGCGGTCAGGTCCCTGTCGATGGAAGGCCGCATGACGGTCTGCAACATGTCCATCGAGGCCGGCGCTAGGGCCGGCATGATCGCCCCCGACGAGGTGACCTTCGCCTACCTGAAGGGCCGTCCGCACGCGCCCGAAGGCGAGGAGTGGGACAAGGCGGTCGAGTACTGGAAGACGCTGCGCACCGATGACGACGCGGTCTTCGACAAGGAGGTCGTCATCGACGCCTCCACCCTGACCCCGTTCGTCACCTGGGGCACCAACCCCGGCCAGGGCGCCCCGCTGGGCTCGGACATCCCCTCGCCCGAGGAGTTCGCCGACCCGATCCAGCGGCAGGCGGCCGAGCGGGCGCTGGAGTACATGGGCCTGGAGGCCGGCACCCCGCTGCGCGACGTGAAGGTCGACACCGTCTTCGTCGGCTCCTGCACCAACGGGCGCCTGGAGGACCTGCGGGCCGTGGCCGAGGTGCTGAAGGGCCGCAAGGTCGCCGACGGCGTGCGCGCGCTGATCGTCCCCGGCTCGGTGAAGGTCAAGGCCGAGGCCGAGGCCGAGGGCCTGGACCGGGTCTTCCTGGAGGCCGGCGCCGAGTGGCGCGAGGCGGGCTGCTCGATGTGCCTGGCGATGAACCCCGACAAGCTGACCCCGGGCGAGCGCAGCGCCTCCACCTCCAACCGCAACTTCGAGGGCCGGCAGGGCCCGGGTGGCCGCACCCACCTGGTGTCGCCCGCCGTCGCCGCCGCCACCGCCGTCAAGGGCCGGCTGGCCGCCCCCGCCGACCTGTAAGGGAGTCATTCACCATGGAGAAGTTCACGGTTCACACGGGCCGCGCGGTGCCGCTGCGGCGCAGCAACGTCGACACCGACCAGATCATCCCGGCGGTGTGGCTGAAGCGCGTCGCCCGCACGGGCTTCGAGGAGGGCCTGTTCTCGGCCTGGCGCCAGGACCCGGAGTTCGTCTTGAACGACCCGGCCTACGCGGGCGCCACGATCCTCATCTCCGGGCCCGACTTCGGCACCGGCTCGTCCCGCGAGCACGCGGTGTGGGCGCTGCAGCAGTACGGGTTCCGGGTGGTCATCGCCTCCCGGTTCGGCGACATCTTCCGCAACAACTCCACGAAGATGGGCCTGCTGCCCGTCATCCTGGACGAGAAGGTGGTCGGCGAGCTGCAGGACGCGGTGGAGAAGGACCCCGCGACCGAGATCACCGTCGACCTGGAGCGGCGGGAGGTGCGCTGCGGCGGCGTCACCGCCTCCTTCGACCTTGACGACTACACCCGCTGGCGGCTGATGGAGGGGCTCGACGACATCGGCCTGACCCTGCGCCATGTGACGGACATCGAGGCCTTCGAGGCCGCGCGTCCGGCCTGGGCCCCCGTCACCCAGTAGACCCGGCCCGCACCAGGGCCGAGAACGGCGCCGCGGGCCACAAGCCGCCGGGCCGATGAACGAGCACGCACCCTTCGGATGCACCTTTCCGGGGTGCGTGTCTCGTTTTGTAAGGTTTTTAACCGGGGGCGGCCGGAGAGCGATGATCGTCCGGCTGAGACAATGGCGGCATGGGCGCGAGTGAGCACTGGCAGGCCGGACCCTCCTGGGAGGATCCGGAACTGACGCTCCTCGCCGCCCGGCTGCGGCTGGCGCACGAGCGGATCTCGCCGCTGCCCCGGGAGCCGAGGCTGCGGCTGCACCGGCATCTGCTGGCCATCACCGACCTCGCCAAGCGCGACCAGGAGCTCGCCGCGCGGCGCCTCGCGGTCTTCCTCGACCAGCTCGACCGGGGCGTCGAACCGGAGTGACAGCACCGGCGAATCCTAACGAATCCCAATAGAACCAGCGCTTTCTCACGATGGTTTCGTTCATGACATGGGAAAACATGCCACCTGGTGATTGTGTCGATGTCGTTATGCCCTTAGTTTCGGGGGCGCAACGGGGTAACCGGAGGAGCAAACCCTATGAACAAGCGTGAGCTGGTCGACGCGATCGCCGAACGGCTGAGCGGCAGCAAGAAGGAGGCTGCCGAAGCCGTCGACGCGGTCCTCGACACGATTCAGGCGACGGTCGCCAAGGGCGAGAAGGTCGCCATCACGGGATTCGGTTCGTTCGAGAAGGCGGACCGCCCCGCCCGTACCGCGCGGAATCCCGCCACCGGCAAGACGATCGAGGTTCCGGCGACGTCGGTTCCCAAGTTCAAGGCCGGGGCCGACTTCAAGAACCTGGTCGCGGGCAAGTAGCACCCGACGCCCGCTGGAAGACGCCCGCACGTTCCGCGTGCGGGCGTTCTCTTTCCCTCCGGCGGCGGCCGGCTAGGGCAGCGGCAGCGTCGAGAGCGTGAGCGCGGTGATGCGCTCCCCGTCCCAGGCGAGGTTGACCCGCTGGCCGAAGCGCAGCAGCCGCAGCCCGCCGGCGTCGAACGCCTCGCGGTCGAAGGGCAGTTCGCTGCCGTCGTCCAGCAGCACGCTGCCGGTACGGGCGGCGGTGTCGAAGTCCTTCACGGTGCCCTGCATGATCGGCAGCCTACCCGGGCGCCACGGACAGGATCTTCTCCGCCACCGCCGCGGTGCGCGGACCGACGCCCAGGGCGAGCGCGGCCTTCAGGTCGGCCAGCGTGTCGACGTCGGTCCTGACGCCGGGGACAGGTCCGGGGGACAGCTCGGCGACGCCCAGGGCCAGATGGCGGTCGCGTGACGCCCCTCCGAAGGCGGGGGCGAACACCTCTCCGGCACGGGCGCTGTAGAGGACCGTCCCGGTTCCCGCGCGATCAGGAAGGAAGCCGTGAGGAACACGTCCGGCCTCGGCGAGGACGGCCCCGAGCTCATCCGGGCGCAGCGCCGGCAGATCCGCCTGCAGCGCGGCGAGGCCCAGGCCCCGCGGCC
>JAFACJ010000605.1 GCA_023425615.1 Actinomycetes bacterium | reverse complement strand
GGCTGATCCTGCTGGACGATCTGGCCACCGCCCTGCGCGGGGAGCCACTGCCCCCGCCGACCACGTCCTACGCCGAGTACGCCGACGCGCTGACGGTCGGCGCCGCCCAGGCGGTCGACGGACTCGGGCACTGGATCACGACGCTCCAAGCGCCACCGCTGTCGGCGGCCGTCACGGGACTGCGCGAGACCACCGTGGACCTCGCGCCCGAGCTGACCGACCGCGTGGTGCGCACCGCGCCCGCGGCCCTCGGCGTCGGTCTCACCGAACTGCTGTGCGGGGCGCTGCGCAGTGCTCTGACACGCGTCCAGCCGTCGCCGACCGACCTGGCGATCGAGGTGGAGCGGCACGGCCGGGTCCCGGTGCTCGAACACCACGACTACACCCGCACGGTCGGCTGGTTCACCTCCATCGCGCCCGTGCGGCTCACGGCGCACACCGACCCCGTCGCGGCGGCGCGCGAGCTCACCGAACGCCAGCCCGACGAGCGCGGGCACCTCGCCTACGGCCAGCTCAGATATCTCAACCCGCAGACGGCGCCCCTGCTGAGCGCGCGTCCGCAGGTGCTGTTCAACTACCTCGGCCGGGGCAGCGAGTCCCAGGCGCTGCACATCACCGGCGGCGATCAGGGCAGCCCCTACGCCGTCGAGGTCAACGCCTGGATCGACGAGGACACCGGGAGCCTGCGCGCGGCCTTCACCCTCGCCGAGGACGTCCCCGACGAGATCACCGGGCACTGGCGGCGCGCGCTGGAGGACATCGCGGAGACCTCCGCGACGGTCGAGCGGACGGCCCCCGTCACCCCGCTCCAGAGGGGCCTGTTCTTCCAGGCCCAGATGGCGGGCGCGGCAGGGCAGTACGTCGCCCAGAGCTACTTCACCTTCGACCGGCGCCTCGACACCGACGCCCTGGCCGAGGCGATGGCCCAAGTGATCGCACGGCATCCGGCCGTGGGCGCCGGCTTCACCACCGACGCCGACGGCATCCCCGTCCAGGTCCTCAAGGCGGGCCGGCGCGTGGACGTCCGCACGGTCACGCCGGAGACGGACGAGGAGGTCGCGGCCCTGCGCGCCCGTGACCGCGACACGGGCTTCGACCCGGGCGAGCCGCCGCTGATCCGCCTGACCGTGGTGCGCCTGCCCGACGGCCGCGACGGCCTGCTGCTGAGCTACCACCTCCTGCTGTGGGACGGCTGGTCGCGTGAGATCGTGCTGCGCGACCTGTTCGCGGCCTACGAGACCGTCCTCGCCGGTGGCAGGCCGGACCCGGCACCGGCCACGCCGAGCTTCGAGGACCACGCCAGGGAACTCGACGCCAGGGACCCGGCCGTCTCGGAACGCTTCTGGGCCGAGCACCTGGCCGGGCTGCCGGGCCCCACCCTCCTGGCCGGACCGGCGCCGTCCCTGTCGGACGCCCCGCCGCTCACCCTCGTGCGCACGCTGACCTCCGAGCGGTCGGAACTGCTGCGGGAGGCGGCGAGAACGCACGGCGTCACACTGAACTCGGTGCTGACCGGCGCGTTCGGCCTGCTGCTGGGCGGGCACACGGGCCGCGACGACGCGGTGTTCGGCGTGACCGTCTCCGGCCGCGAGGGCCGCGAGGGGGAGGACCTGTCCGGCATCGTCGGCGTGCTGCTCAACACCGTGCCCATGTGGACACGGGCACGGCCCGATGACACGGTGGGGGAGTACCTGTCGGCCGTGCAGGAGGCAAGAGTCGCGGCGATGGAGCACGAACACCTGGGGCTCGGCGAGATCCAGCGCGCCGGCGGGCACGACACCCTGTTCGACAACCTGTTCGTCCTCCAGAACTTCCTTGACCTCGACGCGTTCGCCGCGATGAACGCCAGGCACGGCATCACCTCGGTGCTGGCCGACGACTCCACGCACTACCCGTTCACCTGGGTCATCACGCCGGGCGACCGGCTCACGGTCAAGCTGGAGTACCGCGACGGCGACACGGAGCGGGCACGCCGCCTCCTGGACGACTACCTGCGCGTCCTCGAGGACCTGGCACGGGCGAGCGGTCCGATGGGCGCGCTACCGGGCCTGGGACCCGAGCCCCGCCCCGCCGGGCGCACCGACGTCGGCACGGAGACCGTCGTCGACAGGTTCGACCGGGCGGCGGACCGCACACCCGAACGTGTCGCGCTCGTCGCCCACGGCCGGACCATGACCTTCGCGCGGCTCCGTGACCGCAGCCGCGCGGTGGCCGGAGTGCTCGCCCGGCGCGGCATCGGCCCCGAGACGACCGTGGGGATCGCGGTCCCGCGCTCCCTCGACTCGATCGTGGCGCTGTTCGCCGTGCTGCGCGTCGGCGCCGCCTATGTGCCGCTGGAACTCGACCACCCGGACGAGCGGATCGCCGCGATCGTCGCCGACGCGCGACCGGACGTGATCCTCACCGTGAGCTCGGTCTCCCCCCGGCTGACCGGCGACCTGATCGAACTGGACCTGCCGCTGCCCGAGGCCGAGCCGTTCACGACGTTCGCGCCCGGCGACCCGCACCGGCTGCGGCACCCCGCGTACACGATCTACACCTCCGGATCGACCGGCAGGCCCAAGGGCGTGGTGACCGAGTACGCCGGGCTCACCAACATGCTGATCAACCACCAGCACCGGATCTTCGAACCGGTGCTGGCCGAGCACGGCCACCGGGTCTTCCGGATCGCGCACACCGTGTCGTTCGCGTTCGACATGTCGTGGGAGGAGCTGCTGTGGCTCGCCGACGGCCACGAGGTGCACATCTGCGACGAGG
>JAFACJ010000601.1 GCA_023425615.1 Actinomycetes bacterium | reverse complement strand
GACCAGACCTTCGCCCTGGGCCTGCCGCCCTACACCGGGTTCCAGCCGCTGGACATCGTGACCGGCGGCGTGATCGCGACGCTGGGCTGCGCCCTCGGCCTCGCCGCCGTCTACGGCCTCCCGCCCCTGCACCGTTACTTCCGCCTGATCGGCCATCCCGTCCCGCGGCTGACCCTGGCCGGGCTGGTCCTCGGCCTGCTCGGGGTGGTCGGCGGCAGGATCACCCTGTTCAAGGGCCTGGAGCAGATGCAGGAACTCGCCCGCGACACCGGTGCCTTCGGCGCCCCGCACCTCGTCCTCATCATCGCGGTCAAACTGGTGGCGCTGGTCGTCGCCGCCTCAGCCGGGTTCCGCGGCGGCCGGATCTTCCCCTCGGTGTTCCTCGGTGTGGCGTTCGGGATGCTGGTCGCCGCGCTGGTCCCGGGGGTGCCGATGCCCCTGGCGGTGTCCTGCTCGGCGATGGGCGTCTGCGTGGCGGTCGCGCGCAGCGGATGGCTCGCGCTGTTCATCGGCGCGGTCCTGGTCGGCGGGGAGGCGCTGCTGCCCGTCCTGTGCGTGGCGATCCTGCCGGCCTGGCTGCTGGCCACCGGACGCCCGGAGATGAAGGTTGCGGCAACGGTCCCCGGGTAGATCACGATCACCGGCCGCCGGAGGTTCGCGGCCGTTGCGACATTTCGGGGGATGACATGAGCAGTCTCATCGCGATCGCCTACCGTGACACGGCGACCGCCTTGAAGGTGCGCGACCGCCTCATCGGCATGCGCAAGGAGCATCTGGTGCCGCTCGCCGACGCCGCCGTCGTGGAGAAGCGGCGGGACGGGACGGTCAAGCTCCACCAGGTGCACGGCGCGGGCATCGGCGCCGCCTGGGGACTGCTGTGGGGCGGCCTGATCGGGGTGCTGCTCTTCGTCCCGCTCCTGGGCGCGGTACTCGACGCCGGGGCGGGCCCGGCGGCCGGCGCGCTGAACGAGCACGGCGCCGACGAGCGGTCGCTGAAGGAGCTGTCGGCGGCGCTGCGGCCCGGCGGCGCGGCCCTGTTCCTGCTGCTCACCCACAACACGCCGGAGAAGGTGCTCCCCGAGATCGCCGAGTACGGCGGCGAGGTCGTCCACACCGCGCTGAGCGGCATGCAGGAGACGCATCTGCGCGAGGCAGTGCAGGCGGCGCGCACGTCCTGATCCGCTCAGCCCCGCCCGCGCGACCGCGACTGGGCGGTGACGATCAAGGAGAGCGCGGACGTCACGATGATCAGGTCGAAGACCATCTGCAGGGTGACGACGGCCCTGGCCGCGGGCCGGATCGGCGTGATGTCGCCGTATCCGACGGTGCACAGCGTGGTCACCGTGAAGTAGAGGGCGTCGAGGCGGGTCTCCAGCCCCGAGAACCCCGCGGAACCTCCGTAGTAGACCAGGGCGAAGAACACCACCACCACGTTCACCACGCCCAGCAGCAGCGCGAGCTGCTCGGCGGGAAGCCGGTCGGGACGCAGGCTGCGGCGTACCTGCACGGTCAGGACCAGGGTGACCAGGGCCAGCGCCGCCAGCAGGAGGCAGGCGCGGACGACGGGGCTCCCGGTGCTCAGATCCCTGGGGGTCACCGGCACCACGAAGTAGAAGACCACGAACGCCACCGTGCTCAGCAGCGCCTCCGACCAGCAGCGGACGCGCCGGACGGTCAGACGCGAGGGCGCCTTCCCCCGCACTCGGTACCGCATCGCCGGGCTCCGTTCGTCGTCGTCCGGAGCCCTACCCGCCTCACCCTGCCCGTACCGCCTCCAGGGCCAGGGCCAGCAGCACCACGTCGCGCGGCTCGTCCAGCTTGCGTGAGGTGACCTGCTCCAGCCGGCGCAGCCGGTTGAGGACGGTGTTGCGGTGGCAGTACAGCCGCCGCGCCGCCTCGGTGGTGGAGCCGACCTCCATCCAGCAGGCCAGGGTGTCCAGCAGCGCCGCCGACTCGTGCTCGGGCAGCGCCAGCACATCGGTCATGATCTGGCGGCGCAGCAGCTCGGCCAGGTCCGGCTCGGCCAGCACGAACGACCGCAGGACATGGTCGTCCAGCGCGATGACACCGCGGTCCTGGGGACGGCGCCCGGCCAGCGCCCGCTCGGCCAGCCGCCGGGCGAAGCCCAGCGAGACCAGCCCGCGCACCTGCGGGCTGAGCCCGATCGGGCCCTCCAGCTCGGCCTCCAGCGCCCTGGCGATACGGCCGAGGTCATCGCCGCGCAGCGCGATCACGGCGAGGTCGCCGTCGGTGCCGGGCGACCACACCACCCGCGCCCCGTCCAGGGTCTCGGGGTGCCGGAACAGCCTGCCGCGCACCGGGCGCGCGTAGCGGGTGACCGCGACGGCGTACCGGCCCTCGGCGTCGAGGCCGAGGGCGTCGTGGACGGCGTCGACCAGGACCGGCTCGGGCTCGTCCGCCTCCAGGAGGCGGCCCAGCAGGATCCTCGCCCGCTCGTCCTGGAAGCGGCGCTGCTCGGCCTGCGCCTGCCGGTATGCCTCGGCCGCGGCGTCGGACTGCCGCTCGATGCCCGCCCAGATGTGCATGCTGCTGCGCATCAGCAGGTCGAGCCGGTGCGGTTCCTCCTCCCGCACGGTGCGCACCAGTTCGTCCCAGACGAGCTGGACCGCCAGGTGGTAGGCCTTCACCAGCTCGTGCAGCGGGACGCCCTGCGCGGCGCGGCGGCGGCCGGTGCGGGCCGCCTGTGCCAGCTCGTGCCGTTCGGGACCCGGCTCGGGGATGGTCGCCAGCCCGTAGACCAGTCCGAGGCGCACCGATTCAAGCTGCTCGGCCTCGGGTACCAATCTGGCACTGGACGGACAGGAGCTGCGGATCCGGGCCAGAAGCCGGGCCGCGAGGGCGGGGGTGTCCATCGCGAGCCTGCGGGCCGCCATGCCCACCACCTCGCGATGTGTCTCGTCCCGCTCGATGAGACCGAGTGCGCCCAACGTGTCCTCCCTCAGCCGGTCATCAAGCTTGCACAGAGGGAAGACTCCCGCGCAAGACCTCCCGATGGGTAGTCGCTTGATCGCATTGAGTAGCCTCAAGGGAGCGGCGTCGGGGAGGAGGCGGAACACTGAAGTCGATCAGGGCCCGATACACCCTGCTGGTCACCGTGCTCGCCGGGCTGATCCTCCTGTTGCTGGGCACGGCGCTGGACCAGTACACCCGCGCCGCCGTGGCCCGCGACCACTACGAGGAGGTACGGCGCGCCGCCTCGACGTGGACCTCCGAGTACCGGATCGGCCATCTGCCCTCCACCATCCCCACCGAGCAGAGCCGGGTGGACATCGGCCAGGTCGTCGACGCCTCCGGCAAGGTGGTGGCGGCCAGCGTGGTGATGAAGGGGAAGCCGCCCCTCCTTGCCTACCGGCCCCCGTCCGACGACAGGATCAAGGACCTCTTCCAGTGCGGGACACCGTACGGCTGCCTGATCATCTCGGCCATCCGGGCCGAGGCCACGCCCGACTCCGCCGTCACCTACGCCGCGATCGTCGCGCCGCCGATCCTCACCGGCCACCAGCTGGAGTACATCCTCCTCCTGGCCGGGATACCCCTGCTCGGCCTCATCGCCTGGACGGCGTGGATGCTGGTGGGCAGGACGCTGCGGCCGGTCAAGGAGATCAGCGCGCGCATGGCCGAGGTCACCGCGTCCGACCTCGGCCTCCGGGTCCCCGTGCCCCCCGCCGGCCAGGGCGAGCTGGTCGAGCTCGCCCACACCGCCAACGACACCCTCTCCCGGCTGGAGAAGTCGGTGGAGGAGCAGCGCCGGTTCGTCTCCGACGTCTCCCATGAGCTGCGCAACCCGATCTCCGGCCTCAGCCTCCAGCTGGAGGACGCGCTGCTCGACCGCGAGCACGCCGACCCCTGGCCGGTGATCGAGTCGGCGCTGGTCCAGGCCGAGCGGCTCTCGGCGATCGTCGGCGACCTGCTGGCCATCGCCAGGGCGCAGGCCGACTCCAAGCTGGAGCCGATCGACCTCGGCGACTTCGTGATCGCCAACGCGCTCCAGCATCCGAAGATCAAGGTGCAGACCGAGCACGGCCTGCTGGTGCGGGGCAGCCGGGTGCGCATCGCCCGGATCCTGTCGAACCTGCTGAACAACGCGGTACGCCATGCCGCCTCCAAGGTCGAGGTCGTGGTGCGGCGGGAGGGCGGCAACGCGCTGCTGTCGGTCACCGACGACGGCGCCGGGGTGCCCGAGGCGTACCGGGAGAAGATCTTCGAGCGGTTCGTCAGGCTGGAGGACAGCAAGAAGCGGGATCCGGCCGGCAGCGGCCTGGGCCTGGCGATCAGCCGGGAGATCGCCCAGGACCTCGGCGGCAGCCTCGTGCTCGCCGAGCGGACGCCGCACGGCGGCGCCTGCTTCGAGCTGCGCCTGCCCCTGCTGGCATCGGGCGCCACCGCGCCGGACGAACCCCTGCGGTAGGGGCGGGAGACGCCGGAGGCCCGGCGGTGACGCTCCCGCCGGGCCTCCTGGCTCCCCTCACCTGCCTCCGGGCTCCAGCGTCACCGCGGTCGGCTGGTAGGACGTGCCCTTGGTGTCCTCGCCCGACAGCGCGGCCAGCGCCTTCTGGATGTACTCGTTGGTGTAGGCGAGGCCCTCGGGCCGCTTGGTGATGACCGTCTGCCCGTCGGCGTTCTTGGTCTCCAGGGAGAGCTGGACGGTCCGCTTCCAGTCCTCCTCGTCGATCACGCCGATGCCCTGCGGGGACGGCCAGACCAGCTTGTTGGTCTCCACCGTCTGCCAGAGCTGGTGGCTGGCGCCCAGCTTGGAGCCCTTGGCGACGACCAGGTCGCGGCACTCCTCGGCGTGGTCGCGGCAGTAGATCCAGCCCTTGAGGCTCGCGGTCAGGAACTTGACGGTGGTGTCCTGGTAGGTCTTGTCCTTCAGCCGCTCGGTGGACGCCCACACCGCGTCCTGGAGCATCGAGGTGCCGACCTTGTTCCAGTCCAGGACGGTGA
>JAFACJ010000533.1 GCA_023425615.1 Actinomycetes bacterium | reverse complement strand
CCTGGGGTACACGGTGGTCCGCGCCCGCGGCACGGACCTGGAGACCGACTACGCCTGGGGCGTCGTCCGGCAGCTGTTCGAGCCGTTCGCCCACGACGCCGAACCGGCGGCCCGCGGCCTGCTCCTGATGGCCGACGGCGGCGGCCCGGCGGACCGCGGCGAGTACTCGATCCTCAACGCGCTGTTCCGGCTGGTCGCCGCGCTGGCGGCCCGCGGGCCGCTGCTGATCGTCGTGGACGACCTGCACTGGGCCGACATCGCGTCGCTGCGTTTCCTCGCCTATCTGTCGGCACGCCTCGACCGGCTCGGTGCCGTCGTCGTCGCGGCGCTGCGGCCGGGAGAGGAGCGGGTCGCGCAGATCACGCAGGTCGTCCTCGGCTCGGCCGTGGCCACCGTCTGCGTCCCCCCGCCGCTGAGCCGCGCGGGCACGGCCGAGGTCCTCGCCGTGATGATGGGCGCCGCGCCCGCCGAGACCCTGGTGGCGCGCTGCCACGACGCCACCCGCGGCAATCCCTTCCTGCTGCGCGAACTGGGCCGCAGGCTCGCCGTGTCCGGCGCCGACGCGGTCCTGGACGGCGGCGGACCGAACATCGCACGGTTCGTCGCCGCCCAGCTCCGCCTGTACCGGCCGCGCTGCGCGGCGGCGGCCGAGGCGCTGGCCGTGGTCGGCGACGACACCGGCGGCACGGCGCTCGCCGCCGTCCTCCAGGTCGAGATCCCCGAGGCGCTGGCGGCGGTGGCGCCGCTCGTCTCGGGTGAGCTCGTGCGGTCGGAGGGGACGCCCGCCCGTTTCTCCTTCGGCCATCCGCTGATCCGCTCCGCCGTCTACGACGCGATCGACGGCGCGCGCCGCACCGAGCTGCATCTCCGTGCCGCGCGCGCCGCGATGGCCGAACGTGATCCGATCAGGGCGGGCACCCAGCTGCTGCGGGTGCCTCCCGGCACGGGCGGCGCGGACACGGTGCCGATCCTGACCGCCGCCGCCGAGCAGAGCCTGGCCAGGGCGTCGGTCGACGGCGCCGTCTCCTTCCTGCGCCGGATCCTCCAGGAGGACGTCGGCGACGCCAGGGCCGCCCTGCTCGCCCGGCTCGGCACCGCCGAGGCCATGGTGAACAACGACGAGGCGGGACTGCGGCTGGCCGAGGCGCTGGACCTGGAACCCGACGCCGAGAGGCGCGCGGAGATCGCCACCATGCTCGCCACCACGAAATGGATGCGCGGCGAGCCCCGCGAGGCGGCACTGGTGTGCCAGGCGGCGATCGCACGCGAAGGCGCGGCGATCTCCACCGGCGCCCGCCAGACCCTTCAGGCGTGCATCGCGATGCTGGCCTACGGGACCCGGCACGGCGCCGACCTCGTCGCCCTGCTCGACGGGTTCGCCGCGCAGCCGGCCGAGCCGACCGAGGGCAATCTCGCGCTCGACGCCGCCCTGTCGATCCACGACACGTTCACCGGCCGCAGGGACCTGGCGCTGCGCCGTGCCCTGCGCGCCATCGGCGCCGACGGGCTGCGGCACGACCGGCCGCTCTCCGATGTGTTCCTCGGCGCGGCCTGGCACAGCCTCATCGCCTGCGACGCGCCCGAGGTGCTGCCGTCCCTGGAGCGGTCACTCGACCTGCACCGGCGCACCGGCTCGCTGCGCGGCAGCGCACCCGCGCTCACCTACCGCTCCGCCTACATGTTCACCCGCGGCCATCTGGACGAGGCGATCCGCGACGGGCGGCTGGCGTGGGAGGCGTGCGTCGGCAGCGGCGCCGACCTCGGCCTGTACCTGACCGGCGACTGGCTGATCAGGGCGCTCGTGGCCCGCGGAGACCTCGACGAGGCCGTGGCGACGGCACAGCGGATCGAGCGGGTCGCGCCTCCCGGGCTCAACGGCTTCCTCGCCTCCAACGGCGAGTTCAGCCTGCTGCTCGCCAGAGGCGACCTGCGTGGCGCGTTCGCCAAGGCGGTACAGACCCAGAACGAGTGCCGGATCCTCGGCATCCTCAACCCGGAGAACATCGACTGGCGCGCCCCGCTGGTGCGCTGCCTCCTGTGGCAGAACCGGCGTGCCGAAGCGGAGGCCACGGCGCGGGACCTGCTGGCCGCCGCCCAGTCCTGGGGGACGCAGCGCGCCGTCGGACGTGCCCTGCGCGTGGTGGCGTCCACGCTCTCGGGCAGCGGACGGCTCGACGCGCTCGCCGAGTCGGTGAAGATCCTGGAGCGGACCGACAGCCGGCTGGAGCACGCCCTGTCCTCCTGCGCGCTCGGGGAGGAGCTGCGGCGGCTGGAGCGCCTCCCCGACGCCAGGACCCATCTGCGCGAGGCCGCGGAGCTCGCCGGCTTCTGCGGCGCACGCCCCCTGGAGGCACGCGCGCTGACCGGGCTGCGCCTGGCCGGCGAGCGTCCCTGACGGCACGGACCGCCGGTCAGGAGCGGACGACGCCGACCGCCTCGAGGTACTCGCTGGGCGCGGCGACGGTGCCGTCGTCCGCCTGGTTGAACTCCTCGGCCACCCGCGCCAGGTCCTTGGCGAACTCCGCCGCCTGCTCCGGTGACAGCAGGCCGCCCAGCCGGGTGATCGGCCCGTAGTACTCCAGGAACCAGCTCGCGAAGTGCTCGGGCGAGTGGTAGCGGAAGGGGAAGAACCGGGTGGTGAGGCCGGTCCACTCGACCCTGTCGCCGAACAGGTCGGCCAGATGCTCGGGGGTTCCCCACAGGACCGGCGGACGGGTGCCGGCCGGCGGCGGTGACCAGGACCCGACGGTCTTGAACATCCGCCCCACCATGCCCGAGGGGGTCCAGCTGGCCACCGCGATCCTGCCGCCGGGCCGGGTGACGCGGACGAGTTCGCCGGCGGCACGGTGGTGGTCGGGCGCGAACATCACGCCGACCGTGCTCATCGAGACGTCGAAGTGGTCGTCGTCGAACGGAAGGTACTCGGCGTCCCCCTCGACGAACGTCACGGGGAGCTTCTCGACGGCGGCACGCTCACGGCCGTGCGCCAGCAGGTTGCCCGCGTAGTCCAGGCCCGTGCTCAGCGCGAAGCGCCGCGCCGCGGCGAGGGCGGCGTTGCCCTGCCCGCACGCCACGTCGAGTACCCGCTGCCCCGCGCGGACGTCCACCGCCTGCACCAGGAGCTCGGCCATGATCTGGAGCGTCACCCCCACCCGGGTGTAGTCTCCGGTCTCCCATCCGGCCCGCTGCGTTTCCTTGATCGACTCGAAGTCGACTGACTGGCTCACGGATTCCTCCTCGGCTCGCGGCCTCTTCGGCCGTCCACCGACGACAATGCCGGGACCTGCTGGAACAGCGCTGAAACGGCGCTGAATTTCCATCCTTTGCCGAGACTTCGGCAATTCCCTGAAGACGCGTTCCGCGATAGAAGAAACCTATGATCGATATTCGGGTCGAAGTCAGGTCGGAGGCCCCTCCGGAGGCCGTGTGGAAGCTCGTCGCCGACGGGGCGTCCTGGCCCCTCCACTCGCAGCTGGGCTCCTTCGAGCTCGAACGCGAAGGCGAGGAGGGCGGCGAGAGCGTCGGCGCCGTCCGGGTGTTCCGGACGAGGTCACGCGGCCGCACCTATGTGAGCCGCGAGCAACTGGTCGAGATCGTGCCGGGACGGCGGCTGGTCTACGTCCTGCTCTCCGGGCTCGCCGTGCGCGACTACCGGGCGGAGGTCGACCTGTCCGGCGCGGACGGCGGCGCGCTGCTCCGGTGGCACTCGTCGTTCAGGCCCAAGATCCCGGGCACCGGACGGCTCTACGAACGCGCCCTGCGGACGATGCTCACGGATCTCGCGACCGGCCTCGCCGCCGGCGCCCGGGACTGACGCGCCGGCGCGGGTGTCAGGAGTGGGCCGGTTCGGGGGACGTGCCCACCAGTCCCGCCCGGCAGAACCCCCACAGCACACCCGGATCCGAAGCACCACCGAACCGCGGCGTCCCCAACGCGTTCAACACCGCGGCACCCACCACCAACTCCACGAACACCGCCGTCAACTGCTTAGGAGGGATATCCGAACGCAGCACACCCTCCCCCACACCACGCTCGACCAACTCCAAGATCACCGCCACCAGCGGAGAGAACGCACCCAGATAAGCCCGCGGCTCCTGCTGAGCAAGCCCCGCATGATACGACGCCAACGCCCGGTTCAACCGATTCCACGGATCATCACCCGTCGACCCGTACAACCGCCGCACCAGCACCTCAAGAGCATCAAGGGTGTCCCTGCCCTCGACCTCCCCCCGCCACTGGGCCACCGAATCGGCGATCGTCTCCTCCAGCAACGCCAGCAGCAGCTCCTCCTTGTTCGCGAAGTACTGATAGAACGACCGCAACGACGTACGCGAACGCTGCACCAGCTCATGCACCGTGAAATCCGTACGACCGCTCTCCTGCAGCATCTGCGAAGCCGTCACGATGTACCGCCGACTCCGCGACATCGCCTTCGCCCGCGCCGCCTTCAACGACCGCTCAAGAGCACGATCACGCCACGACGAATCCACATCCTCCAAAGCCCCGGCGGCTTCACCATCAGACCGCACCACACGACCTCCAGGACTCAGAACCTCTGACGATCAGCG
>JAFACJ010000493.1 GCA_023425615.1 Actinomycetes bacterium | reverse complement strand
CGCTGATGACCTCCTCGGCCAGGCGGGCGTCGGCGTCCAGCAGGGCGTTGGTCGCCCGGTCCATGGCAGAGCGGACCAGACGCGTCATCTCCACGAGCTTGTAGGAGATCCCGTCGAGTTCCTCGTGATAGGCGTCGCGCAAAGTATGTCCTCGTCATCGTCCGGTCTCGTGCCCGGTGACCGGATTCTTTTCTCGCACATGGTCCACCAGGGGCTGTGAACTGGGTCGGATATACAGGTGAACATTGGGCGAACGGCATGACCTGGACGCGTCTTGTAGTGCGGGAACATCCCGGATGCCGCCTACCATCCGTGGTGTGAACATCGAGATGGCCGCGGGCCTGGCCGGACTGGTCGGGCTGATCGGGGGCTTCGCCACGGGTCTGGCGATCCGGTTCAGCGAGGTCGCGCAGGGGCAGGCGTCCCTGTCCCCCGCCCCGTCCGCGGTGCTTCCCGAGGGACTGGCCGCGGTGCTGGGCGTCCTGCCGTTCTCGGTCGTCGTGGTCGACCGGGAGGACCGGGTGCGCCGCGCCTCCCCGGCCGCCCGCGCCCTGGGCATGGTCAAGGAGGACCGGCTCATGGTCGACGAGCTGCTCGCGCTGGCCCGCCTGGTCCAGCGGGACGGCGAGATCCGGGAGACGGAGCTCCAGCTCGGGCCCAGCCGCCACGACACCCGCTGGTTCGCCGTCCGCGTCGCGCCGCTGGGCGTCCAGGGCCTGGTCCTGGTGCTCGCCGAGGACCTCACCGAACTGCGCCGCGTCGAGTCGATCAGACGCGACTTCTCGGCCAACGTGAGCCACGAGCTGAAGACCCCCGTCGGGGCGCTGCTGCTGCTGGCCGAGACGGTCGAGGCCGCCGCCGACGACGAGGAGGCCGTGCGGCGGTTCGCCGGCCGGATGCAGGTCGAGGCCGCGCGCCTGTCCAGCCTCGTCCAGGACCTGATCACCCTCTCCCATGTGCAGGGCGACGAGCCGCTCGCCGAGGAGCAGCCGGTCGACCTCGACGCCGTCGTCGCCGAGGCGGTGGACCGCGCCAGGACCGCGGCCGAGGCCAAGGAGACCGCGCTGGTCGTCATCGGCACCCCCGAACTGTGGGTGCGCGGCGACAGGGAACTGCTCGTCACCGCGCTGAAGAACCTGATCGACAACGCCACCGCCTACAGCCCGGGCCGCACCCGGGTCACCGTCGAGACCCGGGTCATGGACGGCCACGCCGAGCTCAGCGTGACCGACCAGGGCATCGGGATCCCCGAACGGGAGCTGGAGCGGATCTTCGAACGGTTCTACCGGGTCGATCCGGCCCGGTCCCGCGAGACCGGCGGCACCGGCCTCGGCCTGGCGATCGTCAAGCACGTCGCCACCAAGCACGGAGGCGAGGTGACGGTCTGGAGCAAGGAGGGCTCGGGATCCACCTTCGGCCTGCGGCTTCCCCTGCTGGAACACCCCAGAGCCCCAGAAGATCAGTCAGTCCGGGAGGACACTCCGTGACCCGTGTACTCGTCGTCGAGGATGAGGAGTCCTTCAGCGACGCCCTGTCCTACATGCTGCGCAAGGAGGGCTTCGAGGTCGCCGTGGCGGCCACCGGGCCCGACGCGCTGGAGACCTTCGACCGCAACGGCGCCGATCTGGTCCTGCTGGACCTGATGCTGCCGGGCCTGCCGGGCACCGAGGTCTGCCGCGAGCTGCGCTCCCGCTCGAACGTTCCAGTGATCATGCTGACCGCCAAGGACAGCGAGGTGGACAAGGTGGTGGGCCTGGAACTCGGCGCCGACGACTACGTCACCAAGCCGTTCTCCTCCCGGGAGCTGGTGGCCCGCATCCGCGCGGTGCTGCGCCGCCAGGGCGACGTGGACGAACTGGCGCCCACCACCCTGGAGGCGGGCCCCGTCCGCATGGACGTGGAGCGGCACATCGTCAGCGTGGGCGGTGAGACCGTCCAGCTGCCTCTCAAGGAGTTCGAGCTCCTGGAGGTGCTGCTGCGCAACGCCGGCCGCGTCCTGACCCGGATGCAGCTCATCGACCGCGTCTGGGGCGCCGACTACGTGGGCGACACCAAGACCCTCGACGTCCACGTCAAGCGGCTGCGCGCCAAGATCGAGCCGACGCCGTCCGAGCCGCGCTACATCATCACCGTCCGCGGCCTCGGCTACAAGTTCGAGCCCTGAGCCTCACGCGGTATGAGGAAGGCCCCCAAGAACGCCGGGGGCCTTCCTCATGGGTACCGGGGCCGGGTCAGTGCGCGGACTCCTGCTCGGGCTTCTCGGTTGCCTTCGCCTTCTTCGTGGGCCGGGAGGCGGGGGTGGCCTCAAGGCCGTTCTCGGCGCCGGGGGTGGCCTCGGGGACGGTCGTGGCGTCCTGGGACGGCGTCGTGGCGGGGGCCGGGGCCAGGGTGGAGAACTCACCGTGAGCCGGGATGATCTGGACGCTCAGCTTGATCGCCTGGGCGTTGCGGAACTGCAGGGTGAGGCGGAGGTACTCGCCGCCGTGGAACTCCTTCTTGGTGCCCTTCAGCAGCACGGGGAAGGCGTTCTGGCCCGCCTGGGCGGGGGCCGTCGGCTGCCCGTCCTCAGGGGTGGCGCTCGTGGTCGGGGCGGCGGTCGGCTGCGGCCCCGTCTGCTCGACGGGCTGGCCCAGGTTGACCGCCTTGTGCCGGGGCAGTTCGAGGGCACCGCCCTTGACGGTGGCCAGCTCGACCAGGCCGCCCTCCACGGACACCCCGGTGAGGGCGTCGGCGGCGGAGGCGCCGTTGTTGATCAGGGAACCGTAGACGGTGAGGGAGGAGCCGAGCGGCAGCCTGCTCCCGGGCGTGGGACCGAGGATGAACAGGTTGCGGACGTCGATCCCGTTCTGGGAGACGTTGACGCCTTCGGTCAGCCGCGTGGGCTTGGTGCTCTCCGCGTTGTGGCCGGCGCCGCACCCGGCCAGGACGAGGGAGCCGGCGGCGGCCAGCAGGGCGACTTTGCGGATCACGACGACGAGCTCCTCGGAGGTGCACACGCGAGTGCGGTGACGGTAGTGAATAGAGGGTTTGTCCGGAGGAATCGTAGCGATGGGTGCAGAGTGCTCGGGTCCGGGGGTGCGTTTGCGCTCAGACCCTGATCAGATGGGGGTCGATGGGCTCGCCGAGCCCCCGCAGCACCTGGGAGACCAGCCCGTCGCCGCGGACCACCACCGCCGTCAGACCTCTCGCCTGATAGACGCTGGCCAGCGTGTCGTTCGGATCGTCGATGATCCCCGCCACCGTCTGTGTGATGCGATTCACCACCGGTCGCAGCTGCTGGTGCGCCTGCTCGACGCTCTGGTGCGTGGCGCGCCGGTCGGTCAGCAGGTAGAAGTGCAGGGACTGGCCCGCCGCCTGCCGCGCCAGCTCCCGCAACTGCGACTCGCACACGCAGCCGGGAGGCATGATCACCAGCACGGCCGGACGCAGTCGCTCTACGGGCCGCGCGGTGTCGTTGACCACGACCTCGGTGTCCGGCAGCGATCCGCCGGCCTCGCCCAGGGGGGCGGTGGGGGAGGCGAGGGGCACGGGCGGCGCCTGCTGGATCGGCCGCGGCCCGAAGACGGTGACAAGGACGCCGCTGACGAGGGTGAGCAGCAGGGAGAGGATCAGGACGGGGATGGCGAGACCGTGCCGGGTGACGGGCCGCAGCAGCCGCTGGAGCCGTGCGCGCCGCCGCTTGCTCCGTTCCTCGCGCCGCCACGCCGCCACATCCGCGTCGAGTTCGCGGGCGTCGTCGGGGATGACCACGTCCACCCGAGGCAGGCCGTAGTCGTCGTCGCCGTCATGTCTCATGCCGCACCTCGCCTTCGGCGGCCGCACCCCGGTTCCCAGTATGGTCGGCTTCGCGCTGAGAGCGAGGGCCGTGACGAAGAAATCTTCGACTTCTCATCTTCCG
>JAFACJ010000458.1 GCA_023425615.1 Actinomycetes bacterium | reverse complement strand
AGCAACTGGGGAGAGACATCGAGGGACATGCGTGTGGATTCCTTCCGCCGTGTCGACCACTGGCGACGCTAATCACCTTTTCGGGCGGCGTCCAGAGCCCCGACCCGGCGGAAGGCAACCCTTCGCTGTCCCCGCGGCAAGCTCCTCCTTACCTGTAGGTCTTGCCGTGGAGCCGCTTCATGAGGCCGACGATCTGGTCGACCTCCTTAGGCGTGCGGCCGAAGGCGGTGGTGTCCAGCGGCGCCTTGAACCGCTGCCGGGTGATCGCCTTGGCCCGGGAGAACTCGCGCAGCCCGTCCGCGCCGTGGATCCGGCCGAAGCCGGACTCCCCCACCCCGCCGAAGG
The DNA here is from genome assembly GCA_023425615.1 of Actinomycetes bacterium. GTDB lineage: Bacteria > Actinomycetota > Actinomycetes > Streptosporangiales > Streptosporangiaceae > Actinocorallia. Next base: position 2,924 of record JAFACJ010000458.1, on the reverse strand, counting down.
GCAGCGCGGGGATGAGCGCGAACGCGATGACGGCGTTGATCGACGTCATGCCGCTGCGCAGCTTGCGCGCCACGTCCAGGGCCGTCCTGCTGCGCGAGAAGATGGTCGAGGCGAGGCCGTACTCGGTGGCGTTGGCCAGTTCGACCGCCTCGTCCACGCTCTTGACCTTGGAGACGGTGACCGTCGGCCCGAACGTCTCCTCGCAGATCGCCGCCGAGGTCTGCGGCACGTCCACCAGGATGACCGGGTCGACGAACGGGCGGCGCACCGACTCGGGGCCGCCGAGGACGGCGCGGCCCCCGTCGGCGAGCGCCTCGTTGATGTGCCGCTCGATGATGTCGACCTGCCCCGGCATGGTGATCGGCCCGTAGGAGGCGTCCTCCTCCTCGTAGGCGGCCTTGAGCTTGCGGGCACGCTCGGTCAGCTTGGCGAGGAAGGCGTCGTGGACGCTCTCCACGACGTAGATCCGCTCGACGCCGACACAGGTCTGCCCCGAGTTGGACATCGCGCCCCACAGCGCGGACGCCGCCGCCGCCTCCAGGTCGGCGTCCGCCGCCACGATGAAGGCGTCCTTGCCGCCGCACTCGGCGACGATCGGGGTGAGCGTCTCGGCGCACGCGGCCATGACGCGCTTGGCGGTCGGGCCCGAACCGGTGAAGGCGATCTTGTCGACGCCAGAGCGGCACAGCGCGGCTCCGGTCTCGCCGAGGCCGGTGACGACCTGCAGGACGGGGTGCTCGGGCGTCACCTCGGCCATCAGCTCGGCGAGCAGGACGCCGACGCCGGGGGTGTGCTCCGAGGGCTTGAACACCACGGTGTTGCCGGCCGCGAGCGCGAACGCGATCGAGCCCATCGGGGTGTAGATGGGGTAGTTCCACGGGCCGATGACGCCGACGACGCCCAGCGGCTGGTACTCCAGGATCGCCTTCTGGTTGATGGCCAGCAGGCCGGGGAAGACGCTGCGCGGCCCGAGCACCTTGCCCGCGTTCTTCGCCGCCCAGTCCAGCAGGTTGATCGCGCCGACCGCCTCGAAGACGGCGTCGCCCACGGGCTTGCCGGTCTCCTCGTGGATGACCTGGGCGATCTCGTTCAGATTGCGGGCGATGGAGCTCTTGAAGTTGAGCAGCCGGACGCGCCGCCCCTTCCAGCCGAGCCCCGCCCACCACGTCGCGGCGGTCCTGGCCCGCTCGACGGCCTCGAACACCGCCTTCTCGTCATGGACGGGGTGCTCGGCGACGACGGCACCGGTCGCCGGGTTCAGGGACGGGAACGTCGTGCTGCCCGTCTCGGTCGTGACCGACATAACGGGACCTCCCTGGGAGATGAAAGGTGGGCTTTCCGGCGTAGTAAATCATCACTTACGCGCGCCCGGTAGGTCAGCTCTCCCAGAAGAGGAAGAGCGCGTGCCCGACCTGGGCCGCGTCATGGTCGATGCCGAACCAGCCGGTGATCCGGTAGACCAGGCCGAAGAACCACTCGTTGAACATCGGGATCCACAGCAGGGCGATGAGCCCCAGGAAGAGATACCCGCCCAGGGGCGCCACCTTCCGCACGAACGGGCGGGGCAGATACGGCTCCCAGATCCCGAAGCCGTCGAGCCCCGGGACCGGCAGCAGGTTCAGCACCGCGGCGGTGACCTGCAGGAACCCCAGATAGGCCAGTGCGCACCAGAACACCAGATGCCCGGTGTCGGCGAGGTTCGCCAGGGCGAGGCCGATCGCCAGCGCGAACACGATGTTGGCGAGCGGTCCCGCCAGCGACACCAGGCTGTGCCGCAGCCGGCCCCGGATCGCGCCGCGGTCCACCCAGACCGCGCCGCCCGGCAGGCCGATACCGCCCAGCAGCAGGAACAGGACCGGCAGGACGAGGCTGAGGGTCATGTCCGCGTACTTCAGCGGGTTCAAGGTGAGATAGCCGCGCGAGGCGATGGACCGGTCGCCGAAGCGGTGCGCCAGGAAGGCGTGCCCGAACTCGTGCAGGCACAGCGACACCACCCAGGCGCCGACCACGAACCCGAACACCGCGAGCCGCGCCGGCCGCTGGGCGAGATCACCGCCGTACCGCCAGGCGAGCAGGCCGCAGACGGCGGTGAACCCCAGGATCGCCAGGAAGACCGGGCTGAGCCGCTGACCGTGGCGGTGTTCTACTGCTCCCACGTGGCGAACGCTACCCGGCCTCGCGTGTGCCCGGGATCAAGATCGGATCACGGCACCAGCGCGGGGACGACGTACACGCGCAGGAACCGCCGCGTCTCCTCGGGGTCGCGGGCCAGCGGGGCGAGGCTGAGCGAGGCGATGATCCGGAACAGGAACTCCACGGTCCCCGCCACGTCCAGTTCGGCGCGCAGCAGACCGGCGCCCTGGGCGGCGCGGAAGGCGGGCTCGACCCGCTCGGCGCACAGGTCGAGCGCCCGCTGCGAGGCGTGGGAGACGGCCTTGTGGGTGTGGCCGACGGCCTCGGGGACGAACAGCGCGGCGAACCGCGGCTCCCCCTGGACGAACTCGACGGCGTCCATCACCCCGTCCACGACGGCGTCGGCCGGCGTGAACTCCTGGGGCAGCCGCTCGCCCATCCGGTCGAGGAACCGTCCGACGTCGCGCAGGAACACCGCGAGGATGAGCTCGTCTCTGCCTCCGGAGAAGTTGCGGTAGAGCGTGGCACGGGACATGCCCGCCGCGTGCGCGACGTCCTCGACCGTCGTCTTGGCCACGCCGAACCTGGCGAAGCACTCCTCCGCGGCATCAATGATCTTCTCCTGGGGCGACATGGACCACAGCCTAGCCGTGAGACAACTCTTGTCTTCCGTCTCACCGCTGCGTAAGTATGTGCTCATGAATCTGCGCGCCATGATCGACGACTCCTACTGGTCCATGCTCGCCGCCGCGCACCTGCCCGGCGAGCAGTACACCGAGCCCGTGGGCGAC
>JAFACJ010000432.1 GCA_023425615.1 Actinomycetes bacterium | reverse complement strand
GCCGAGGCCGAGGCCGAGCCGCCCGTGCGGTGGGCGTCCCAGGTGAGGTAGACCGCGGCGAGGTAGGCGCACAGGCCCACGGTCAGGATCCCGCAGTAGAGGCCGAACCGGCCGTTCCAGCGCTCCCCGGTCACCACCGACCCGGCGACCGCGCCGAAGCAGAACGGGGTGAGCACCGACGCCAGGCCGAAGGCCCAGCCGTAGGCGCCGTGCGGCATCGCCTTGTAGAACACGAAGGCGCTGCCCCGGACGACGATCCCGAGGACGGCGAGGGACAGCGGCACCCAGTGGCCGCCCATGACGTCGGCGAAGACCGGGGGGAAGGCGGTCCACGTCATGACCATGACGAAGATCAGCCACACGTGGTTGGCCTCCCAGACCGGGGCCATGGCGTGCTCGATCACCGCCCGGTCCGTACGGCCGCGCAGCAGGTGCCACAGCCCGGCGCCGAAGTCGGCGCCGCCGAACAGCAGGTAGGCCGACAGGCCCAGCAGGATCAGGGCGAGTGCGACGTCCGCGTGGCTCACGCGGGTACCTCCTTCTTCTCCGCGGCGGCCTCGCCGTCCCCGGCGACGGGCACGGCGGCGTGGGCGACGTGCTTGAACCGGCGGAGGACGACCGCCGTGAGGACACCGAGGACCGTGTACAGGCCCACCACGAGGTAGAGCCCGTAGCGCAGTCCGGACGCCGTCTGGTTGACCGCCTCGGACGTGCGCATGTAGCCGTAGACGATCCAGGGCTGCCGCCCGACCTCGGTGACGGTCCATCCGGCCTGCATGGCCACGACGGCGGCGAGCCCGGAGACGAGGGCGCCGTAGAGGAAGAACCTGGGCAGTGACGGCAGTGCCTTCTGGCCGCGCCGGCGGCGCCACAGCAGCCAGAACCACAGGGCCGCCAGCAGGAGCAGGAACATCCCGCAGCCGACCATCAGCTCGAAGGCGGTGCGGACGACCTCGTGCGGCGGCCGGTCGCCTTCGGGCCACTCGTTCAGGCCGCGCAGTGTGGCGTCGGGGTCGAACCTCAGCATGAGGGACAGCCCGTCGGGGATGGTGAACGGGCCGAACCTGAACGGCACCCCGGCCTCGGTGTGCTCGATGCCCTCCATCGCGGCGAACTTCAGCGGCTGGTTGTCGGACACGAACCGCGACGCCCAGTCGCCGATGAGCAACTGCACGGGCGCCAGCGCGGCGGCCATCGTGAACGGCAGGGCGAAGCCGAGCCGGTGATATCGCTCACGCGAGCCGCGCAGCAGCGGCACCGCGTAGACGCTCGCGACGAGGAATCCGCACACCATGAGCGAGGCGACGACGAGGTGCGCCGCCTGCGGGGGAGTGGCCGGGTTGAGCATCGCGGTGAGCGGCTTCACGTCGGTGACACGGCCGTCTACCAGCTTGAACCCCTGCGGCTGGTTCATCCAGGAGTTCACGCAGACCACGAAGGTCGCCGACAGCAGCCCGGCGATCATGACCGGGATCCCGGTCAGCAGATGGGCGCGGGGGGAGAGGCGGTCCCAGCCGTAGAGGTAGATCCCCATGAAGATCGCCTCGATGAAGAACGCGATACCCTCCAGCGCGAAGGCCGCGCCGAAGACCTCGCCGTAGGTCTCCATGAAGCCGGGCCAGAGCGTTCCCATCTCGAAGGACAGCACGGTCCCGGAGACCGCTCCCACCGCGAAGAGCACACCCGCCGCCTTCATCCAGGTCCGCGCCAGCGCGCGGTAGGCGGGGTCGCCCGTTCTCAGTGATCTCCATTCCGCGAAGACCGTCAGCGCGGGCAGTCCGATGCCGATGCTGGCCAGCACGATATGGAAGCCCAGGGTGAAGGCCATCTGCTGTCTGGCGGCCAGGAAGTCGGCGGTGGTAAGGCTCAGTGCCGTCATACGACAGAACGTAGTACTACAGCCTGTAGTACTACCATGTGTCCTTGGTCACCGGGTAGAATCTCCCTTGTGAAAGGTCTAGGAGAGCTTGAACGTGCGGTGATGGAAGTGCTGTGGGCCAGGGACACCCCCGCCACGGCGCGCGAGGTGGGCCGGGCGCTGGCCGACCGCGACCTCGCCCACACCACGGTGATGACGGTCCTGGACCGCCTCGCCAAGAAGGACTTCCTGGTGCGCGAGCGGGACGGCCGCGCCTGGGCCTACCGGCCCGCCGACACCCGCGAGGGCTATGTCACCGAGCTGATGCTGGGCGCCCTGGCGCTCAGCGGCGACCGCGACGCCGCCCTCGCCCACTTCGCCCGCTCGGTGACCGGTGACGAGGCCGCCGCGCTGCGCCGGGTCCTGGAGGAACTCGAGTGACCGGCTGGGTCGCGCTCGCCGTCATCGCGTTCGCGACGATCCCGGCGGCCGATCTGCTGGCCCGCGCCCGCTGGACCTGGCGCACACCGCGGATCGGCATCCTGCTGTGGCAGGCGCTCGGCCTGGCCTGGGGCCTGGCCACCATCGGCGCGCTGCTCGGCTTCGCGCTCCAGCCCTACGGGCAGGGCGTGCTGCACGGCCTGCTGCGGCTGCCCGGCGGCGAGGCCGAGCTGAGCCTGCCCAGGGAGGCGGCGCTGCTGACCGGCATGGCGCTGGCCGGCTCGCTGATCGGCATGCTGGTGCTCTCGGGATTCCGGGTGGTGCGCGCCAGATCGAGGCACCGCGCGCTGCTGCGGCTCATCGCCCGCCGCAGCGACAGGGGCGGCCCCCTGGTCGTCGACCACCCCGAGGCCGCCGCCTACTGCGTGCCGGGCGTGCGCTCCAAGATCGTGATCAGCGCCGGCACCCTGAAGCTGCTGAACACCGGTGAGCTCGACGCGGTGCTGGCGCACGAGTACGCGCACGCCCGCGAACGCCACGACCTGGTGCTGCTGCCGTTCACCTCGCTGCCGCGCATCGGCATCGTCGCCCGCTCCCTGGACGCCGTCGCGCTGCTCATCGAGATGACCGCGGACGACAGGGCGCTGCAGGACCGCCCGCCCAAGGAGCTGGCCAAGGCGCTGCTGCGCTTCGCCACCGCGCCGTCCGCGGCGGCGCCCTCCTGCGCCCTGGCGGCGCTGCCCGAGGGCGGCCCGGTGATGGCCAGGGTGCAGCGGCTGCTGCATCCGGTGCCGCAGCCTGCCTGGGTGCGCTCGACGGCGCTGGCGTCGGCGGCTCTGCTGGCCCTGGGGCCCCTGCTGCTGTGGGCGCTGCCGCACTGAACCGGCAGGGGGGCCGCCCCCGGGCCGGCAGCCTGGAGGTCGCCCCCTAGACCGGCACGACCCCGATAGAATGCCGTCCACCTTCGGAGCCGGTTTCCTGTTTCCGGTCCGTTCACCATGGCTTTACCGGGGGCGCCCGCGGCCTCTTCCCGGTTCATGCCGTCCGACAGTGCAGGGGAGTCCGTGCGCCGCAGAATCACGTACGGTCTGGTGTCGCTCGCACTGGTCGCCGGATGCACGGCGTGCTCGGCCTCCCCGGCGACCGAACCCCAGGCGTCCTCCACTCCGGTGGCGACGGAGCGGGCGCAGCGGACACCGGTCGTGATGTTCCTGGGCGACAGCTACACCGCGGGCACCGGCGGGCTGCCGCCCGAGCGCACCTACGCCGCCGACCTCGGCCGCAAGCTCGGCTGGCAGGTGATCATCGGCGGCCATCCGGGCACCGGCTTCCTGGCCCGCGGCCGGGTCGGCAAGACCTTCGCCCGGCTCTTCGCCGACCAGCTCGCCTGGCGTCCGGCACCCGACATGGTGGTCATCGCGGGCGGGCACAACGACGCCACCCGCAGGAACCCCCTCTACGGGCTGAGCGACGCGGTGTGGCAGTTGGTCAACGGGGTGAAGGAGCGCTGGCCCGGGGTGCCGGTGGTACTGGTGGGCCCGATGTGGGGCGGGACGCCGACGAAGCACGCGCTGGCGGTCCGCGACGTCATGCAGACCGTCGCCGGGCAGCTCCAGGTCCCGTTCGTCGACCCGCTGCTGGAGCAGTGGGTGACCGGTGACGTGAGCAGGGGCACCGGCAACGCCGACCTGTACATCCGGCGGGATGAGGTGCACCCCAACGAGGCGGGCAACGCCTACTTCGCCGACAAGATGCTGGCCGCGCTGACCCGATTGGGCATGGAC
>JAFACJ010000422.1 GCA_023425615.1 Actinomycetes bacterium | reverse complement strand
GCACCCACATGTCCTCGCAGATCTCCGCGTGCAGCACCAGGCCCGGGATGTCCTCCGCCGCGAAGAGCAGGTCGGTGCCGAACGGGACCTCCTCGCCCCCGACGAGGATCGTCCCGCCCCGCTCGTCGACACCCGAGGCGAGCTGCCGCTGCTCGTAGAACTCCCGGTAGTTCGGCACGAAGGACTTGGGGGCGACACCGAGGACCCGTCCGCGATGCACGACCACGGCGCAGTTGTAGATCCGGTTCCGGTGGCGCAGCGGAGCGCCCACGACGAGCACCGTCAGCAGCTCCGCCGAGCCCGCCACCACACTCCGGAGCGCCGTCTCGACCTCGTCGAGCAGCGCGTCCTGCAGCAGAAGGTCCTCGATCGAGTAGCCGGTCAGGCAGAGCTCGGGAAAGACCGCGACCGCCACCCCCTCCTCCGCGCAGCGCCCCCCCTGCCGCAACACCGCCGCGGCGTTGGCGGGCGGATCGGCGATCGCCGCATGTCCGGTACACGCGGCAACCCTTGCGAAACCGTGCTGATAGATCGACCAGAAGTTCACCCGGCCACCGTATCCAGCCCGAAGACCCTTCCCGCGCCCGGACGTCCGGCTCCGGGGCGCCGACCGGGCGGCGCCCCGGGGAGGGTCATTCGCCGTAGTGGATGATGCCGCGGAGGTTTGTGCCCGCGTGGAGGTCGGCGTAGCCCTGGTTGATCTCCTCCAGGCGGTAGCGCCTGGTGATGAGCTCGTCGAGCTTGAGGTGGCCGCTCCGGTAGAGGTCCAGGAAGTAGGGGATGTCGCGGGAGGGCGACATCATCCCGAACAGGGCGCCCTGGATGCGCTTCTGGAACATCGCGGTCTCCATGAGGCTGACCGGGATGTTCGCCTCCTGGTAGTTGCCGACCGAGGTGAGGACGACCGTGCCCGCCTTGCGGATCGCGGCGAACGCCTCCCCCACGTCGTGGCCGGTGACCACGCCGACGGTCACGATGGCCGAGTCGGCGCCCTGGCCGTTGGTGAGCGACCTGGCCAGGTCGGCGGCCGTCTGCATGTCGGGCGCCGCGTCGGTCGCGCCGAACCTCAGCGCGTTCTCCCGCTTGAACTCCACCGGGTCGACCGCGATGATCCGGGTCGCCCCGGCGTGCCTGGCGCCCTGGACGGCGTTGACGCCGATGCCGCCGACGCCCATGACGATGACGGTGTGGCCCGGCTCGACCTCGGCCGCGTGCACCGCAGAGCCCCAGCCGGTGGGCACGCCGCAGCCGACCAGCGCGGCGGTCTCCAGCGGGATGTCCTTGTCGATCTTGATGGCGCCCCACTCGGGGAGCACGCTGTACTCCGAGAACGTCGAGACCAGCGAGGACTGGCCGATGTCCTGCCCCTTGGCGTGCAGCCGGAAGGTGCCGTCGAGCTGGGTGCCCAGCATCATGAAGGCGCCGTTGTCGCACAGGTTCTGCTGGCCGCTCGCACACCAGCGGCAGCGCCCGCAGCCGGGGATGAACGCCGCGACGACATGGTCGCCGACCTCCAGGTCCCGTACGCCCGGGCCGACTGCCACGACGACGCCCGCGCCCTCGTGCCCGCCGCAGTAGGGGTAGTGGCCGACCGGGACGTCGCCCTTGGCCACATGGTCGTCGGAGTGGCACAGGCCCGCCGCGACGAACTTGACGAGCACCTCGTGCGCCTTGGGCTCATCGACGTCGATCTCGACGATGTCCCACTCGCCCGGTGCCTCCCACAGGACCGCTGCCTTGGACTTCATGTGTTCTTTCCTTTCGTGGTCGGGGTTCAGGCCGAGACGCCGAGCAGCAGCGGCAGCCGCTCCACGCCCTTGACCTGGCTGAGGTGGCGGACCGGCGGGTCGGCCGGGTCGAGCCGGTAGTCGGGGAACCGCCGGTGCAGTTCGGCGAAGGCGACGCGCAGTTCGACGCGGGCCAGGTGGGAGCCGAGGCAGCGGTGCCGTCCGGCGCCGAAGGCAAGATGCGGGTTGGGGTCGCGGGCCAGGTCGACCTCGTCGGCGCCGGGGAACTTCTCGGGGTCGCGTCCTGCCGCGCCGAGCGGGATCAGCACCCGGTCCCCGGCGGCCAGCCGCACACCGCCCATGACGACGTCACGCTTCACGACACGGGCCGGGGCGACCGCCGACTCCCAGCGCAGCATCTCCTCCACGGCCGTGGCCACCAGGCCGGGGTCCTCGACCAGTTCCCGGCGCTTGCCGGGGTTCTCCGCGAAGAAGATGACGCTGTGCGCGAGCTGGCCCTGCACGGTGTGCAGCCCCCCGATCAGGAGGAGGAACAGCATGTTCAGCATCTCGTGCCGCGTCAGCTCCCGGTCGTCGAAGCGGCCCTTGATCAGGAGGCCGGTGACGTCGTCCCGCTCCTCGTCGGGATCGGCGGCCCGCTCGTCGAGCATCTGGGAGAAGTAGCCGTACACCGCCATCGCGGCCTCCCCCCGCGCCGCCATCGACTCCTCCTCGGAGGCGCCGGGGATGCCGACGACGAGCGTGTCGGCCCAGGTGTGGAACTTCTCTGCGTCCTCCGGCGGCCAGCCCATGAGCGCGAGGAACACCCGGGTGGGCAGCTCCTTGGCGAAGGCCGTGACGAAGTCGATCTTCTCCTCGCCCTCCATCGCGTCGAGCAGGTCGCCGACGATCTCGCGGATCCGCGTCTCCAGCGCCGCCATCCGGCGGGGCGAGAAGACGGGGGTGAGCAGCCGGCGGTAGGTCGTGTGGTCCGGCGGGTCGATCTCCAGCGGGATCATCCCGCCGTCCTGCCCGATGGACGGGGGGATGTTCACGCTCTCGCTGGAGAACACCTCGTGGTCGCGGCAGACCTCGTGGATGTCCTCATACCGGGTCAGCACCCAGTGGCCGTCGTAGGCGGTGGAGTGGGCGACCGGGCACTGGGCGCGGAGCCTGTCGTACTCCTCGTAGACGGTCTCGGCGATGCCCGGGTCATGGATGTCGAAGTCGATCCGCAGCGCGGGGTCGGATGCCTCACGCGGGGGAAGCGTGCTCATGCTCTTCCTTCCAGAGGGGTGACGCTCATGCCCACCTTCCGCCG
>JAFACJ010000339.1 GCA_023425615.1 Actinomycetes bacterium | reverse complement strand
CTGTGCGATCTGAAGGATTTTCCGGTCAAGAACGGGCTGCACGTCTATGGCCGAGCAGGCGACGGGGCGGCGCCGGAGCGTACCGAAAGCGCTGTTGCGGAGCGCGCGGCGCTGCTGGCGGCGCTGGTCACCCGGCTGCGCTGAGCCGCACACCGGCCGATCGCACGAAACCACGGCCGTGTTTGGGGAAGTCCGACGATGAGTGCCATACCACCGCCTGGGCAGGCTGACGGTGTGCGCGATACCGAGATCAAGGTCGTGGAACTGGGGGACGACTCCCCCGGCGCGGCCGTCCACCACCAGGCGTCACTGCTGCTCGAACAGATCTGGGGGAACTCCCTGGTGGAGCCGGGGCTGCTGCGGGCCCTGACCCACGCGGGCAACTACGTCACGGGCGCCTACCACGACGGGGAGCTGGTGGGCGTCTCGGTCGGCTTCTTCACCGCCGAAGGGGAGCTGCACTCCCACATCACCGGTGTCTCTCCCGCGGCCCGCGGCCTGGGGGTGGGGCGGGCGCTGAAACTCCACCAGAGGGAATGGGCGCTGAACCACGGCCTGCACAGCGTGGTGTGGACGTTCGACCCCCTGGTGCGGCGGAACGCGCACTTCAACCTGCACGTGCTCGGCGCGCGACCCGTCCAGTACCTCCAGGACTTCTACGGGCCGATGAGGGACGAGCTGAACGACGTCTCGCCGTCGGACCGGCTGTACGTCGTCTGGGACCTCGACGCCCCGGTGCCTCCCGCGCCCGCCTCGTGCGCCGCGCTGGTCGAGGAGGGCGCGGCCGTGCTGCTGGGTCCCGGCGAGGAGCACCCGGCCCGGCTGCCGCCGCAGGAGAAGCTGCTGGTGCTCGTGCCGGAGGACGTCGAGAGGCTCAGGGCGCAGCGCCCGGAGCTGACGGCGCGGCTGCGGTTCGCCGTCCGCGAGTCGCTGGAGCCCGCGATGGCGGCGGGGCTGCGGATCACCGGGATCACCCCGGACGGCTACTACGTGCTGGAGAGGGGCGCCGCGTGAGGATCGAGGGTGTGGAGCTGCGCCGGGTCGGCATGCCGCTGGTCGCCCCGTTCCGCACGTCGTTCGGTTCCGAGACCGACCGCGAGATCCTGCTCGTGCGGGTGGTCACCGACGAGGGCGAGGGCTGGGGCGAGTGCGTGGCGATGCGCGAGCCCGTGTACTCGGCGGAGTACACGGCCGGCGCCGCCCAGGTGATCAAGGAGTTCCTGCTGCCGCTGGTCACGCCCGACCCGTGGCTGACCGAACGGGCGTTCCTGCCCATCCACGGGCATCCGATGGCCAAGGCCGCGCTGGAGGCGGCGGTCCTGGACGCCTGGCTGCGGGCCAAGGGCATGTCGTTCGGCGAGTTCCTCGGCGCGGTGCGCCCCGCCGTCCCCGCCGGGGTGTCGGTCGGGATCATGGAGTCGGTGCCGCGGCTGCTGGACGCCGTCGAGGGCTATCTCGCCGCGGGGTATCTGCGGATCAAGCTGAAGATCGAGCCGGGCTGGGACGTCGAGCCCGTCCGCGCCGTCCGCGAGCGCTTCCCCGACGCCCTGCTCCAGGCCGACGCCAACACCGCCTACACCCTGCGCGACGCGCCGCGGCTGGCCGCGCTCGACCCGTTCGGGCTGCTGCTCATCGAGCAGCCGCTGCCCGAGGACGACCTGGCCGGGCACGCCGAGCTGGCCCGCCGCATCCGCACCCCGATCTGCCTCGATGAGTCCATCACCTCCGCCAGGATCGCCGTCGACGCCATCACCCGCGGCGCGACGTCCATCGTGAACGTCAAGCCGGGCCGGGTCGGCGGCTTCCTGGAGGCGCGGCGCGTCCACGACGTGTGCGCCGCGCACGGCGTCCCGGTGTGGTGCGGCGGGATGCTGGAGACGGGCGTCGGGCGTGCCGCTAACGTGGCGCTGGCGGCGCTGCCCAACTTCACGCTGCCCGGCGACACCTCCGCCTCGTCCCGCTACTACCGGGAGGACCTCACCGAGCCGTTCGTCCTGGAGGACGGCCACCTGCGGGTGCCCGCGGGCCCCGGGCTCGGGGTGCGCCCCGATGAGGACCGGCTGAAGGAGTTCACGCTCGGCACGGAGTATCTTCCCCTTCCCCCCAGAGAATGATCTAGTTACCGGAACCGGACAAGCCGTACGGTTGCCTCATGGCGACCCGGTTGCAACGAGTACTGGAGGGGCTGGGCTCCACCGTCCTGGGGGCCGCCGCGCTGCCCGCCTCGGGCGGCTCCGACGTCACCGGAGTGCACATCTACGATCCGCTGGACGAGCTGCTCGTCGCGCCCGGCGGGCTGCTGCTGGGCGTCGGCGTCGAGGGCGATGAGCGGATCGCGGCGCTGCTGGAGGAGCTCGGCGAACGCGACGCCGCGGGGCTCGTCGTCAAGGCGCTCGGCGACCCGGGGCCACGGCTGCGCGAGGGAGTCGAGCGGACCGGGGTGGCGCTGCTCGGCCTCACCCGCGCCGCGTCCTGGGCCCAACTCGCCGCGCTGCTGCGCTCCCTGCTGTCGGAGGGCGCGGTCGGCGACGCCGAGGACGAGACCGACCTGTTCGCCGTCGCCAACGCCGTCTGCGCGCTGCTCGACGCGCCGGTCACCATCGAGGACCGCTCGTCGCGGGTGCTCGCCTATTCCATCCGCCAGGAGGAGGCGGACGAGTTCCGCGTCGAGACCATCCTCGGCAGGCAGGTGCCCGAACGGTTCGTCAGGCTGTATGAGGAGATGGGCTTCTTCCGGCGGCTCTACCAGAGCCGCGAACCCCTCCACCTGCATGTGGAGGGCATGCTGCCGCGGGTGGCGATCGCGGTCAGGGCCGGCGATGAGATCCTCGGCTCGCTGTGGGCGACGGTCCGCGAACCGCTCAGCGAGCAGCGGCGCACCGCGCTCGCCGACGCCGCCAAGATCGTCGCCCTGCATCTGCTGCGGCAGCGGGCCGGCGCCGACGCCCAGCGCAGGCTGCGCGCCGAACTGCTGGCCACCGTCCTGGCCGGGGGCGAGCAGGCGGCCGAGGCGGCGGCACGGCTCGACCTGGCCACCCACCGGGTGTGCGTGCTCGCCGCCCGGCTCGGCGGCGGCGCCGAAGGGGAGAACGCCCGCGCCGAGAGCGAACGGCAGCGGTTCTGCGACGCGCTGGCACTGCACGTCGGTGCGATACATCCGCGCGCCGCCCCCGCCCACGTCGGCCGCGTCG
>JAFACJ010000301.1 GCA_023425615.1 Actinomycetes bacterium | reverse complement strand
GGTGAGCTCAGCATCGATGCCTTCCTCGATCTGCAGGGCCTCGAAGCCGAGCTCAGTGAGGAGACGATGGCCCGCCATCTGGCGGATCAGCTGGATCTCGGCGAGGTGTCCGGCCTTCTCGAACTGGCCGAACGGATCGCCGGCTCCGGACGCCGCCCCGTCGTGCTCATCGACACCGCCCCCGACCTCGGACCGGCCGCGTCACGGACGCTCGAAGGCATTCTGCGTTCCCTGGACGGCGAATGCCTGCTCATCAGCGGCTCCGACCCGGTACAGGTCGGTGACGGCGGCCCCGTCGTCTGGATCGACCTGAGCTATGACCCGACGACGGACCGGGACATCGCGACGTTCGCAGCCGGTCTGCTGAACGACGTGGCCGGGATCTCCGCGGAGAGGGCCGCGGAGATCATCTCCGCCGGGGTGGAGGGCAGGTTCTACGACGCCGGAATGATCTGTGAGTTCCTGTGCGAATCCGGTCATGAAGACCGTGATCTGGAAGCGCCGGACTACCTTCCCCTTCAGAACCTGACACGCCTTCTGAGAGATCTGGCCGAGGTCGAGGCATACCGAGGCGACCGGTGGCGGACGACCGTCTACGAGGCTTTGGTCGTTCTCGCCGCATCGCCTCCCGAAGAGGGCTTGGGACTGGACGAGCTGGCCAATGTCTGCCGTTCCCTGCGTCCCTCTCGTGTCTTCAGGCCGGAAGAGCTCGATCTGGCTCTCGTCGGTTTCTCGGCGGTGATCCGTTTCGAGGAGGCACACGCGACGGGCTACCGCATGCCCGACCGGCTGATCAGGGACTTCCTCCGCACCAACCCCCTTGGGGGCAGGACGGCTGCGGAGATGAGGCCGTTCTCCGAGCCGTTCACGATGCCGATCGAGGAACTCACCGACCCCCACGCGTTCGGTGTCCGACGGGCCGTCGAGGCCCCGGATCTGCCGCTGCTGCCGCTTTACGTGGAGCGGGAACACGACCGGCGGCTGCGGGAGCGCATCGCCCGTGTCGCCGTCACCGGGGAGAGCGCTTGTGTGCTGGTCTCCGGCGAAGGCTTCTCGGGCAAGGCCAGGACCTGCTGGGAGGCGCTCCACGCCGTCCCGCTGGAGGACTGGGACTTCTGGCAGCCGGAATCAGCGGCGGAACTCCTGGAGAAACTGCCGCATGTCGCGCCACGCACGGTGATCTGGCTGCACGACGCGAGCCGCTTCTTCGCCGAGACCGAGGACCCCGCGGGCCGGGCGCTCGACGCATGCGGGGAATTCGTCACCCATGGGCGTCACGCACCCGTCCTGGTGCTGGGCACACTGAGCGCGGCCCAGCGGCCTCCGCTCGCCGAAGCCGACGTCATCCCGATAGGCGCTTTCGACACCAGGGGCAGACGGGCTCTGCTGGAGGCGATGGATCACGACCATCGCCTGGGAGACGCATTCCATGTCTGTGAGGACATCGACGACGTGCCTCAGGCCCTCGCCGCCACCGCCGCTTTCGTCGAGGCGTGGCGGGACGCCCCGCTGGGCACTCGCGCGTGCATCACGGCGGCCGTGGACGCCCGGGGCCTCGGCCACAGCAACGAGTTTCCCGCGGCCTTCTTCTTGGTGGCGGCACCGGGATATCTGACGGAGACGGAACTGGCTTCGCTGCCGGACAACTGGGTCGGCGAGGCATTGCGCCATACCGATGCCATGTATCCGGCCCCTCTCTTCAGGGGCCCGGACAGCGCCTCACGGTACTACTCGCTGTATTACAGGCTCGATGCCCACCTGGATTCCGTCAGGGAGCGGATAAGGGGAGACGCCGAGCCTCCGTCTTCCCTCACCGAGGCGATCTCGGCCATGACCAGCGCCCAGGCGAAGCTCTCCGTGATCCCCGCGAGAACGCTGCTCTGGCGTGTGCATCCGCTACGCCAGAGCGGAACGGATCTCGCCTCTCCGTCGTCGCAGGATCCGGACCGGTTCTCCGGCGGCCCTTCGGATCCCCTTGCGTCCACCTCCTGGGCACTCGACAGGATCACCGCGCTGAACCACTCCCTCTTCTCGCTGATCCCCGATGACGCCGGACACGGGATCGCCCTGGCCGACATCGAGGACCACGCGCTGACGTGCGTCACCACGAACGCCGATCTCACCCTCGTCTCCCTCACCGACTCCGAGGAGACGCGCCGCATCGGTGCCGATCCGTGGCTGATCGAAGACGGTCCCGAGTCCTTCCGGCTGACCCGCGAGTGGGCCGCATGGATACATCGGGGAATCCCCTCCGCGCAGGGCCTGGTCTGGCGGGATCCCTACGGCCATGGGGATTCCGTCGTCCTTTTCGTCGACCGCTGCCCCGCCGACCTCTTCTCACGTGCGGGACCGCCCCTGTCACTCGGTACAAGAACGTGCGCGGACCTCGTCACGGAAATCCTTGAGATGCACTACGCCGTGGAACTACCGTCCATTTCGGGAGATTTCTGGCCGCGGCTCAGTGATGAGGAACAGACTCAACTGCTGCGCATGGGAAGGCGGATCTCTTACCCGGACGGAGCGAAGCTCTACAGGCAGGGCGAAGAGGACGACCGGCTCTTCGTTCTCCGATCCGGTACGGTCGAAATCGGACGCCGGTCCGATGACGGGTCCGAAACGGTCCTCGCTCTGCGCGCGGCCGGAGACCTCATGGGCGAGCAGGAGGCCGCGCCCCGGCTCACCTCGGCGACCGCCCGCGGTCCGGTGGACGCCCTCGTGCTGAAGCGTGACGACTTCACGAACTTCATGGGCGACCATCTGCGGATCATGAGCATCCTCACGGAGATCTCGTCCATCCGGCGGTCCGATGAATCCTCCCCCTTCTCGGGGCAGGACCGCTTGATCTTCGTGACCGACATCGCGGCGTTCGGTCGCCGTGACCGCACGGACGCAGATCAGATCGTCTTGCGCAGAGCCACGTATGGGGCTCTCCGTGACGTCTTGGAGCGGGCAGGTGTCGCCTGGAACGACTGCCATCGCGAGGACCGCGGCGATGGCGTGCTGATCGTCATGCCGCCGGCCGTGTCCGCCAAAGCCGTTTTGGAGGCAGTAGTCGGTGATTTGGCGCAAGCCGTCGCCGACCACAACCGCACCGCGACGCCGGGCGCCCACCTCGGCCTGCGTGCCTCTCTGCACGTCGGTCCCGTTGGCCATGACGGCGTGGGGGCGGTGGGAAAAAGCCTCAACACCGCCTGTCGGCTGCTGGACGCGCCGGCCTTCAAGGGGGAATTCGCCGAGACGGACGCCGATCTAGGCGTCATCGTCTCCGAGGAGGTCTACGACGAGGTCGTACGCGTCGCCCCCTTTGAGTCCTCCTTTTTCCACCCCGTCCCCGTGCAGATCAGGGAAACCAGCACCACCGGCTGGATACAGCTCCTCAGGCACCCGCCCTCTCACGACCTGTCGAGCCGCGCCAGCACCTGACCGCTCAGCCTCCCCAAGGCTGCCACCTGTTCGGGGGTGAGGGCGTCGAAGAACAACCTCCGTACCGTCTCCACATGCCCGGGTGCCGCGGCGGTGATCGCCTGGCGGCCCGCCTCGGTGATCGCCACGACGGCGCCGCGCCCGTCCTCGGCGCACTCCTCGCGTGCGACCAGGCCGCGGCGCTGCATGCGGCTGAGGTGGTGGGACAGGCGGCTCTGCTCCCAGTCCAGGGCGCGCTGGATCTCAAAGGGGCGGAGGCGCCCGTCGGGGGCGTCGGTGAGGTGGACCAGGACGTCGTAGTCGGCGAGGGAGAGGTCGGAGGACGTCTGGAGGTGCCGGCCGAGTTCGGCGGTGAGCCGTGACTGCATGCGCAGGTAGGAGCGCCAGGCGCGCTGCTCGTCGGCGGTCAGCCAGCGGGGTTCGCTCATGCCGCCACTCTAGCCGGTTGGATGACGCGTCATCTTGCGGAATGAACCGGAAGGCGGATATGTTGGTGGAGGTGCATGACACGTCATCTACTCAAGGAGGCTACGATGGCAGCCACGCAGGCCCCGCAGCTGGACATCCGCCGCTCCGGTGAGCGCTTCGCCACCGAGGCCGGGTGGCTGAGCTCCCGGCACTCCTTCTCCTTCGGGCACCACCACGACCGCGCCAACACCCACCACGGGGTGCTGCTGGTCAACAACGACGACACCGTCCTGCCGGGCACCGGCTTCGACACCCACCCGCACCGCGACATGGAGATCGTCACCTGGGTGCTCCAGGGCTCCCTGGTCCACCAGGACTCCGAGGGGCACAGCGGCGTGATCTACCCGGGCCTGGCCCAGCGGATGAGCGCGGGCACCGGCATCCTGCACTCGGAGAAGAACGACTCCTGGCGGCTCAAGGGCGGCTCCGAGCACGACGACCCGGTCCACTTCGTCCAGATGTGGGTCGTGCCCGACGAGGCGGGCATCGAGCCGGGGTATGAGCAGCTGGAGATCGACGCCGAGCTGCTGAAGGGCGGCCTCGTGCCGGTCGCCTCCGGCATGGACGAGCACCGCGACGCGGCCGCCATCCGGATCAAGAACCGGTACGCGGCCCTGTACGCGGCGCGGCTTCAGCCCGGACAGGGCGTCGAGCTGCCCGAGGCGCCGTTCCTGCAC
>JAFACJ010000274.1 GCA_023425615.1 Actinomycetes bacterium | reverse complement strand
CGGTTGACCCCGGGCGGGGACGGGTGGGGATGGCGGCGGGACGACCGGGGACGGGAGCTCGGAGTCGGGACGTCCCCAGGACGGCGGGGGGACGAGTTGCTCGGCGGGAGACGTCCCGGGCTCGGCTCCGTCAGGCTCAAGGGCCGCAGAGGAGCGCCGTTCGAGCATCGAGACGGCCACCAGGAACGCCCCCGCCGGTGTTGCGGCGGTGATCCAGCCCCAAGCCGAGGGTTCGGCTTGTGCCAGGTTCGCGGCCAGGGACAGCAGGATCCCGCCGACCAGGACGGACGTCGGCCACGTGATGGGGCCGGACTGGCGGCCGGTACGGGTGTCCCTCTGCCGTTCGCGGGCTGCCATGACGCAGGTCAGGTCGATGCACACCGCGATCGCCCAGGCCATCCAGCCGTCTTGGCCGTGTTCGATGGCGGTGTCGCGGATGTGGGAGAAGGATCCCGCCGCGGCGATCACGGCCAGGACCACGATGGGTCCGGAGTCAGCCAGCAGGGACAGGAGCGCGCGGCCCATCAGGCGGCCCGCTTGTCGAGGGTGGCCAGCAGCTCGACCAGTTCGGCGTCACAGACGTGCGACTCGGCCCAGGTGGCGGCCCAGGTGTAGCGGTGGGCGGTGACCGATTCTCCGCACTGGGCGCAGTGGGCGGTGTGGGTCGGGGAGAAGGGGTTGTAGACGACGGTGACCGGCGCGAGGGACTCGGCCATGGGCAGGCGGAGCTTGGACATGGGTGTCTCCGGTGTTCGAGGCATGGGTCAGGTAGGGACCTGGCGCCTGGAAGGCCGGCGCCGAGCCGAGAAGGAGAGGCGGACGGACGAGGGTCAGGCGGCCCAGGCGTCCGGGGCGGAGGACGGGCCGTCCTGAGCGCGGACGAGGTCGGACCAGGCAGGGGTGAGGTGTGCGTGGGTGCGTGCGGCTTCTTCGGCTTCGTCCTCGGTGACCAGGACGGACCGGGCACGGTGCCAGCCGCCGTCCTGTCCGGCGACGATGGCCACGCCGGGAGTCTCGGGGGCGATGGCGCGTGCGGCGTCCAGGGCGGCCGGGTCGAGGTCGCCGAGGGTCATGTTGGCCGTCTCGGGGTCGTTGACGCGGTGGCAGACGCGTCCCGTGAGTTGTGCGCGTAGTGCGGTGACGCCGGGTCCGAGATCGGAACCGATGCGCTGGCCGGAGACCAGGAGGTAGACGGCGAACGCTCGCCCGAGTTGGGCCACCCGCAGTAGCCCGGTGGCCGTGCGCGCTACTTCGTCTTTCTCGGACTTGTCGGCCATGAGGAACAGTTCTGCCACTTCGTCGACCAAGACCACGACCGACGTGGGCTGGAGGTTCTCGGGCAGTTGCCACACGTTGCGGACCCCTGCTTTGCGGCACAGCCGCATCCGGTCCTCCAAGATGCGGATCAGGCCGTCGAGGAGTTCCACCGAGGCGGTGCGGGTGGTGGCCAGCGCCGACAACCGTGGGGAATACGGGGTCAACTCCACCCCGCCCTTGAGGTCGAAGCCCACCAGGGCCACCGGTTGGGGTGCCAGGCCGCGGATGATGGCGTTGATCAGCGTGGACTTGCCCGACTGGGTGGCGCCGGCCAGGAGCCAGTGAGGCATGACCCGGAAGTCGATCACCCACGGCTGTCCGGTTTCCAGCATTCCCGGCCGGACCTTCAGGAGTTCTCCGGTCTCTGGTGAGCCGGTCACCGAGGCCAGCGCATCGACGCGGTTGACGACCAGGATGATCCTGCCCGGTCCGTTCTCCACCACCCGCACCGCATGGACCCGCCAGGCGTGGGCGAGGCGTTCGGCAGCGGCGGTGTAGTCGGCCGGGATCTGGCCGTCGTGCAGCTTCACCCGCACCCACCAGCCCAGCTCGGTAGGCCGCAGCAGTCCCAGGCGGGGTGCCTTGTCGACCGGTACCCGGCGTATTTTGCGGCGTTGGGTGAAGGTCGTGATGTCACTGGCGGCCGAAGCCAGGTGGACGGCTTCCAGTGACAGGCGCATCCGGTGGCGTTTGCGGGTGAGCTTGCAGCCGTAGGCCACGTGTCCCCAGGTCAGGTACACCCAGATCGCGCGGAGGGGGAAGGCGATCCAGAACCAGAAGGAGCGCGGCGCGTACCGGCGCCAGGCCGCGGCCCCGGCCGCCGCAGCGGCCAGGACCACGAGCCCGAAGATGAGCTTCTCGTTGGCACCCATGGCTCAGGCCGCCTGCACGCCCGGCACGGCCGGAGCGATGGATTCGGCGCGGAAGGCGATGCCCCAGCGCAGTTCACCACCGCGCCGCTGCTCCCAGGGGATGGCCGTCAGGCCGAGCGGCTGAACGATCTGGCCGACGCTCACGCCGGGATCGCCGGAGATGGCGACGTTCATCAACTCCACCCGCCCGGAGACGACGTCGGCGGCGGACAGGCCGACGGTGAAGACGGTGTTGCCTTCCTTGTCCTGCTTGACCTCACCGGTCTCCATGCTCACCAGCTTGGGACGCGGCGGGGAGACGCACACGAAGGTGAAGCGGTTG
>JAFACJ010000250.1 GCA_023425615.1 Actinomycetes bacterium | reverse complement strand
GCCCGCTGGCCTACGTCAACATGGTCGGCGGCCAGGACGAGCTGGTCTTCGACGGCGACTCCCTCATCGTCGACGCCGAGGGGAACCTGCTGGCCCGCTCCCCCCAGTTCACCGAGGACCTGCTCATCGCCGACCTGGAGCTGCCCGAGGCCGACCCCGCCCTCGGCGAGGGCTCCTTCCCGCTGGACGCCGAGGACGGCACGGTCATCACCATCGAGCGCCGGATCATCTCGGCGGAGCCGCGGCCCGCGCGCCCCGCCGCTCCCCCGCCGGTGGCCGAGCCGCTGAGCGACCCGGCCGAGGTGTACGGGGCGCTGGTCACCGGCGTGCGCGACTACGTCCGCAAGAACGGCTTCCGCTCGGTGATCCTCGGCCTGTCCGGCGGCATCGACTCGGCGCTGGTCGCCACCATCGCCGCCGACGCCCTCGGCCCCGAGCAGGTCCATGTGGTGCTCATGCCCTCCCGCTACTCCAGCGACCACTCGGTGAGCGACTCCGACGAACTGGTCAAGCGCCAGGGCCTGCACGCCCGCACCGTGCCCATCCGCGACCTGGTCGAGGCCTACGAGCGGGAGGTGGAGCTGACCGGCCTGGCCGCCGAGAACCTCCAGGCCCGGATCCGCGGCAACCTGCTCATGGCCCTGTCCAACGAGCACGGCCACCTGGTGCTGACCACCGGCAACAAGAGCGAGCTGGCGGTCGGCTACTCCACCCTCTACGGCGACAGCGCCGGCGGCTTCGGCCCGATCAAGGACCTCACCAAGACCCTGGTGTGGGCGCTGTCGCGCTGGCGCACCGCCCAGCGCGGGCCCGGCCCGTTCCTCGCCGCGCTGGGACCCGAGCCGATCCCGGTGGCGATCATCGAGAAGGAGCCCTCGGCCGAGCTGCGCCCCGACCAGAAGGACACCGACTCCCTGCCGCCCTACCCGGTGCTCGACGCCCTCCTTGACGACTATGTCGAGCAGGACCTGGGCTATGACGCCCTGGTCGCCGCGGGCCACGACCCGGCGCTGGTCGAGCGGGTCATCCTGCTGGTCGACCGCGCCGAGTACAAGCGCCGCCAGTACCCGCCGGGGCCGAAGATCACCCAGAAGAACTTCGGCCGCGACCGCCGGCTGCCCATCACCTCGCGCTGGCGCGAGACGCACTGACTCCGGCGCCCGTGCCGCCGGTCAGCCGACGGGCGGCGCGGGCAGCGGGAACTCGTCGGTGTGGTGGTCGCTGCCCGGCCACTGCTGGGTGAAGAGGCTGTCGTCGGGGTCGGTGCCCGGCAGCCGCAGATCGCACCAGACGACCTTGCCCAGCGCCGTGCGGCGGGTGCCCCAGCGGCGGGCGAACTCGCTGACCACCAGCAGGCCGCGCCCGCCCTCGTCGTCGTCGGCGGCGCGGCGCAGCCGCGGCAGCGCAGCCGAGCGGTCCATCACCTCGATCACCAGGGTGCGCTCGCGCAGCAGCCGCAGCTCCAGGGTGCCGGGCGAGTAGCGCACCGCGTTGGTGACCAGCTCGGAGGCGAGCAGCTCGGCGGTGTAGGACAGCTCCTCCAGGCCCCAGTCGGCAAGCTGCGCGCGGACCAGGCCCCGTGCCCTGCGCACGGCCGCCGGGTCGTTGGGCAGCGTCCATGACTCGTGGGAGCCGGCGGGCAGCCGCCGCAGCCGGGCGATGAGCAGCGCGATGTCGTCGCGGTGGTGGTCGTCGTAGACGCCGGCCAGGCACGCCTTGGCCAGATCCTCCATGGGGCGTTCGAGGGCGGTGGCGTCGAAGATCCCGCTCAGCCGGGCCAGCCCGTCGTCGATGTCGCGGCCCCGGCTCTCGACCAGCCCGTCGGTGTAGATGACGAACATGCTGCCGTCCTCGACGGCGAACTCACGGCTCTCGATCGGGTTGCCGCCGACCACGCCCAGCGGCGGGGCGTCGGGCAGCGTCAGATACTCGGCGGTGCCGTCGGCGCGCAGCAGCAGCGGCGGCAGGTGCCCGGCCGAGGCGATCTCCAGCAGCCCTGTGGTGGCGTCGTAGACGCCGTAGACGCAGGTGGCGAAGTGCGGTTCCTGCTCGCCGAGCTCGGTCATCAGCTCGTGCAGGATGTGCAGCGCGTCGGCGGGCGGATAGTCCAGGTTGGCCAGGGTGTGCAGCGCGGTGCGCAGCCGCCCCATGGTGACCGCGGCCTTGACGCCGTGGCCCGCGACGTCCCCGACGATCAGGGCGACACGGCCGCCGGGCAGCGCGATCGACTCGTACCAGTCGCCGCCGACCTCCACCAGCTTGCTGCCCGGCAGGTAGCGGTGCCTGACCTCCACCGAGGAGGGGTGCGACAGCCGGTTGGGCAGCAGGCTGCGCTGGAGGGTCAGCGCGGTGGCCCGCTCCCGGCTGAACCTGCGGGCGTTGTCGATGACGATCGCGGCGCGGGAGGCGAACTCCATGCCGATCTCGACGTCGTAGGCGTCGAACCGGCGGAACCCCGAGGTCCTGGTGCACACCATGATCCCCAGCAGGGAGCCCTGGGCGATCAGCGGCAGCAGCACCATCGAGACGTCGGCCAGCAGCTCGCGCACCGGGGCGCGGCGCCAGGCCGCGGCGATCCCCGCCGCCTGCTCGGGGGTGATCTGCCGCTGGTGCTCGGGCTCGCGGCGGTCCAGGCAGCGGCGGTAGAAGGTGTCGGGCGGGTAGACCAGCACCTCGCCGGTGGGGACCGCCGCGGTCCAGTGCGGGTCGTGGCTGTCGGAGGCCAGCGCGATACGGCGCAGCACCGCCGAGCCGCCGGCCGCGCCGGGCGACTCGTCGGCTGCCACCAGGCTCTCCAGCACCACGATCTCGGCCACGTTGCAGTAGTGCGGGACGGCGACGTCGGCGAGCTCGCGGGCGCACTGGTCGAGGTCGAGGTTGGCGCCGAACCGGGTGAGCGGGTCGTCGAACAGGGCGCGGCGCACCTGCACCGGGTCCTGGAACCGCTCGGCCGCGGGCAGGGCGACCTTGATGTGCACCAGCGCGGCGGGGCCCGAGCCGCCGACCATCGGCTGGAGCGTCACCACCGCGTCGCCGGGGCCGCGCAGCCGCCAGACGGCGGTGCGCTCCTGCCCTTCGGCGACCGCCTGCAAGAGGCCCTCCAGCTGGTCGGCGCCCTCTTCGATCAGATCGGCCAGCGGGGTGCCCAGCAGGTCGCCCGGCTCGGTCTTCAGCACACCGGCCGCGTTGCGGCCGGACTGGACGATCCCGCCCTCGGCGTCGATGCCCAGCACGACGGTCCTGGACGCCGAATCCGAAATGGACGTAGTGGCCCTTCGCGCCATCGCGGTTCTCACGTGTGCCGCTCCCGCCGCCGTCCTGCCCTGCCATGTCCTGCGGTCAAGTATGGAGTACGGAGGCGTTTCGCGCGTGGTTACTCACTCAAGACCGCATACTCGGCGGCAGCCGGGGCTCCAGGCCCGACAGGAGCAGGTCGACCACGCGTTCGGGGAGGTCGGGGTCGGGCGGCCTGCGCGAGGGCGCCCTCGACCGGAACGTCAGCGCCCCGATGATCATGCGCAGGGCCAGCTCCGGATCCAGGTCGCCGCGCAGCTCACCGGTCCGCGCCCCGCGCCGCAGCACCTCCTCCAGCTGCTCCCTGCGGGGCGCCAGCACCTGCCGCTGGAAGCCCTCCAGCAGCTCGGGGTACTTCTCCGCGCTGCTCATGATCCTCCAGAGGCCGCGGGAGCGGCCCGCCTCCTGCTCGGCGAGGAGCGCCCGCGCGATGACCACCAGGTCCTCGCGCACCGAGTCACCGCCGACCGGCGGCAGCGGCGGCTTGAGCGCCGCCATCGCCCCGATGATCAGCGCCTCCTTGTTGGGCCAGCGCCGGTAGATGGTGCTCTTGCCGACCCCGGCGCGGGCGGCGACCGCCTCGATGGACACCCCGGCGACCCCGGCCTCCTCGGCGAGGAGGTCCAGGGTGGCGGTGATGATCGCCTGTCCGGCGCGCTCACTGCGCGGCCTTCCCGGCGACCTGCCCTCAGCGCTTCCACCCATGACTGATTTTTACCTTCTGCCGGAAAACCGGAGGGAACGCCGACCCTTCCCCTCGCGTTGAGTTGGTGGAATCATCGATCCCGTCCGGGTACGCCGAAGGGGCGCCTCGAGACTGGAGGTAGAACAAGTATGTCTGCAGTGCAGGACCGGTCGACCATGCTCTATGGCGGCCAGGGCAACCGGCGGATCACCGTACGCGACATCGCCGCCGCCAAGGCGCGCGGCGAGAAGTGGCCGATGCTCACCGCCTACGACGCGCTCACCGCCCGCATCTTCGACGAAGCGGGCATTCCCGTACTCCTCATCGGCGACTCCGCCGCCATGGTGGTCTACGGCTACGACTCCACCGTCCCCGTCACCGTCGAGGACCTCCTCCCCCTCGCCGCCGCCGTCGTGCGCGGCTCCAAGCGCGCGCTGGTCGTCGCCGACCTGCCGTTCGGGTCCTACCAGGGCTCGGTCGAGCAGGCGCTGGCCAACGCCGCGCGCTTCCTCAAGGAGGGCGGCGCGCACGCCGTCAAGGTCGAGGGCGGCCGCCGGATCCTGCCGCAGGTCGAGGCCATGGTCGCGGCGGGGATCCCGGTGATGGGCCACCTCGGGCTGACCCCGCAGTCGGTGAACGTCTTCGGCGGCTACCGGGTGCAGGGCCGCGGCGAGGCCGGCGAGCAGCTGCTGCACGACGCCAAGGCGCTGGAGGCGGCCGGCGCCTTCGCCGTCGTCCTGGAGTGCGTGCCCGAGGAGCTGGCCCAGCGGGTCACCGCCTCCCTGTCCATCCCCACCGTCGGCATCGGCGCGGGTCCCGGCACCGACGCCCAGGTGCTGGTCTGGCAGGACATGGCCGGCATGGTGCCGCACACCGCCAAGTTCGTGAAGAAGTACGCGGCGGTCGGCGACCTGCTCGGCGAGGCGGCGCGCGCCTACGCCGACGAGGTGGTCGGCGGCACCTTCCCCGCGGCGGAGCACTCCTACCGCTGAGCCTCCCTCCCGCCCCTGGAGAAGGAGAAACGGAAGGCCCCGGCGCACGCCGGGGCCTTCCGGATGTTCCGCGGCCTTCGTCCGTGGCCGTTCATCACACGTCGGTGAGGCGGATCCCGGCGTGCGCCTTGTAGCGGCGGTTGATGGAGATCAGGTTGGCGGTGAACGCCTCGACCTGGTGGGCGTTGCGCAGCCGTCCGCCGTAGACGCCGCGGACGCCGTTGATCCGCCCGGCCAGCGCCTGGACGGTGTCGGTGGCCTCGCGGTCGTCGCCCAGCACCAGCACGTCAAGGTCGATCGTCTCCACGGACGGGTCGAGCAGCAACACCGCAGACACATGGTGGAAGGCGGCGACGACACGGCTCTCGGTGAGGATGCCCGCGGCCTGCTGCGCGGCGCTGCCCTCCTCCACGGGGAGCGCGTGGGCGCCCTGCTTGTCGAAGCCCAGCGGGTTCACGCAGTCCACCACGATCTTCCCGGCCAGCTCGCCCTTCAGCGCCTCCAGCGTCGCCTTGTGCCCGCCCCAGGGCACCGCGACGATCACGATGTCGGACTGCGTGGCGCAGTCGGGGTTGGCGAGGCCGCGCACGCCGTTGCCGAGTTCCTCGGCCGCCTCCTGCGCCCGGTCCGCGGCCCGCGAACCGATGATCACCGGATGCCCGGCGAGGGCGAACCGGTGGGCAAGGCCCTTGCCCTGGTCTCCGGTCCCGCCGAGGATGCCGATGGTCAGACCGCTCACGTCAGGGAGATCACTCATGGCCAGCATCCTGCCAGGCGGCGTCCGACCGGATTCCGCCGACCCCGCCCATGCCGTTCCGCGCGCTTCCCGCTGACCGCGGTCCCCCTTGCGTCAGGATGGGGTGATGGACACCGGTCAAGTGACACTGCTGCGGGAGTTGCTCTCCTCCACCGAGCTCATGGCCGACACCCGGCGGTTCGCCCGCGCCCTGCGCTCCTCGGCGCGCGAGGACCTGCTGCTGCTGGGCACCCCGCGGGACGAGCCCTGGCACCTCGCCGCCCATCTGGACGAGGAGAGCCGCTTCGTCCCCGCGCTGCGGCCCACCCTGGTGCGC
>JAFACJ010000609.1 GCA_023425615.1 Actinomycetes bacterium | reverse complement strand
CCAAGAAGCGGCGGAAGGCCGCCGGAGGCGACGGCAAGCGCGACCTGCCGGAGATGAACCCCGCCTCCCTGCGGGTGACCGTGCTGATCCCGGCGCACAACGAGGTCAAGCAGATCACCGAGACCATCGCCTCGCTGAAGGGGCAGATCCGGCCGCCCGACCACATCGTCGTCATCGCCGACAACTGCACCGACAAGACGGCGGCGCTCGCGCACCTCGTCGGCGCCGAGATCGTCGAGACCAAGGGCAACGAGCACAAGAAGGCGGGCGCCCTCAACCAGGTGCTCGACCGGCTGCTGGACGTCTGCGACGACCACGACGTCATCATGGTGATGGACGCCGACTCCTCACTGGACTCGGGCTTCATCCACTACGGCGTGGAGTACCTGGCCTCCGGCAGCTACGCCGCGGTCGGCGGCACCTTCACCGGCAAGCCCGGCGGCGGCCTGGTCGGCATGTTCCAGCGCAACGAGTACGCCAGGTACGCCCGCGACGTGCGCCGTCTGGACGGCCAGGCGCTCGTGCTCACCGGCACCGCCACCCTCTTTCGCGCCGGCGTCCTCAACGAGGTCGTCGAGGCCAGGGCCAAGGGCGACCTGCCCGGCAAGGCCGCGGTCTACGACGTGCGCGTGCTCACCGAGGACAACGAGCTCACCCTGGCGATCCTGCACCGCGGCTTTCGCATCCTGTGCCCGCCGGAGTGCACCCTCACCACCGAGGTGATGTTCACCTGGGGCGACCTCTTCCGGCAGCGGCTGCGCTGGAAGCGCGGCGCGCTGGAGAACCTCACCGACTACGGCTGGACGCCCATCACCCGCCCCTACTGGGGCCGCCAGGCGCTCTCCCTGCTCGGCATCATCGTGATCATGACCTATCTGATCACCGTCGCCTACTCCCTGGTCACCGCCGAGTTCCACTTCCACGCCCTGTGGCTCGGGGTGACGGTGGTCTTCATGGTGGAACGCATCGTCTCCGTCCGGCAGCGCGGCCCTCTCCAGATGGCGATCGCCGCGACGATCTGGATCGAGATGATCTTCGATGTCTTCCTTCAGTTCGCCCAGGCCAAAGCGTTCTGGGAAGCCGCTCTGAGAAAAGAAAGAAAGTGGTGATCATGTACAACAGCGCACCTATGGGCAGCCTCGCGGCGGGTGCGGGGGGCACCATGGCCTCCGCACCCTGGCTGGGGCTGCAGGCGGTCTGGATCGGTCTGGCGACCTTCACCCTGGTGTCGGCCTGCCTCGCCGTCAAGCGCATCCTCCCCAAGCGCGGCGCCTGACCGGCGTCACGTGAGGACCGCGAAGAGCGGGCGACCTGTCGGAGGAGGTCGCCCGCTCTTCTCATGCGCGCCGTCCCCGCTCAGGTGACCTCTTTCCGGACCTGGAAGCGGGGGGCGCGGTAGGTCTCCGCCGCGGTGAGGTCGCGGAGGGCGGTGACGGCGCGGTGGACGTCCAGGTAGGAGACGTAGAGGGCGTTGAAGCCGAAGCGCAGGAGGTCCGGCGGGCGCACGTCGCCTATCACGCCGCGTTCGATGAGGGCGGCCATCATCGGGTGGGCCTGGGTGTGGCGCAAGGTGACCTGGCTGCCGCGGCGGTCGCTCTCGCGGGGCGAGACCAGGGTGAAGCCGAGGCCGTCCAGCAGGGTGTCGGCGCAGGCGATGAAGAACTCGCCGAGGGCGCGGTTCTTCCGCCTGACCTCGGCCATGTCGACGCCGTCGAAGGCGTCGAGCGCGGCGTCCAGGGAGAGCATCGACAAGACCGGCGGGGTGCCGATCCGCGCCCGCGCGATGCCGGGGGCGGGCTCGAACGCCGCCTCCATCGCGAACGGGCGCGCGTGGCCGTTCCAGCCGCTCAGGGGAAGGTCGATCGCCCCGTGGTGGCGGGAGGCGACGTAGAGGAAGGCGGGTGAGCCGGGGCCGCCCGACAGGTACTTGTAGGTGCAGCCCACCGCCAGGTCCACCGACCAGGCGTCGAGGGCGAGGGGGAGGGCGCCCACGGCGTGGCACAGGTCCCAGACGACGGCGGCGCCCGCGGCGTGCGCGAGGGCGGTGACGGCCTCGATGTCGTGGAGTTCGCCAGTCCGGTAGTCCACGGCGCCGAAGGCCACGGCGCCGACCTCGCCGCCGCGCCGCCGGAGCAGGCCGGGCAGGTCGGCCACCGTCGTCTCGATGAGGTCGAGCCCGAGGAGCCGGGCGACCGAGGAGGCAAGGTAGCGGTCGGTCGGGAAGTGGCCGGGGTCGGTGACCAGGAGCCGCCGTCCGGGCCTCAGCCGGGCCGCGGCGACCAGGGCGTTGAAGATCTGGATCGACGTGGAGTCGCCGACCGCCGTCTGGCCGGGCGCGGCGCCGAGGAGACCGCCGACGCGGTCGCCGATCCGCAGCGGTGCGCTCCACCAGCCGTCGTCGTTCCAGCCGCGGACGAGGTGCGCGCCCCACTGCCTGCGCACCGCGTCGTCGACCCGCGCGGGCACCCCGGAGTGCAGCGCGCCGAGGGAGTTGCCGTCCAGGTACACGACGCCCTCGGGCAGGGAGAACCCCTCGCGTGCCGCGGCCAGGGGGTCCGCCGCGTCGAGCGCCCTGGCGCTCTCCTCACCGCATTCCATGGACATACTGTATGCATTCACAAGATATCGCCCAGCCGGGGAGACACCCATGGACCACTCCGCAGCGCCGCCCTCGCCGACGACGGACGGGTCCGCACCGGACGGGAGGCGGATCCTGCACCCCGCGCACGGCGTCCACGAGCCGACCGAGGGCACCCCCGCCCGCCGCCCCGGCTCGATCCGCCGCACCGCCACCACCGACATGCTCCGCCCGGACGGCCCCCGCGGCCCGCTGATCCTGGTCGGCAGGGGACGCGACCTGCGCACGGACGCGTCCGGCGCCGGATCGGAGACGGCGACCGCCGCGTACCGGGCGGAGATCGACTACCTGGGCGGCCACGTCCTGCGGGAACTGGTGACCGAGCCGAGGCGGCCGGGGCTCGACGGGCTCGTGGGCGAGCGGACCGCCTCGGGGTTCCGGTCCCGGATCGACCGCGCCGACCCGGGGCTGCACGACGAGCACGACCTGCTCTACCTGCTGCTGGACGACATCCCGGTCACCGCCCTGATC
>JAFACJ010000141.1 GCA_023425615.1 Actinomycetes bacterium | reverse complement strand
GGTGACCGACAACTACAAGTTCAAGGCCGCCAGCGGCGCGGCGCGGTGCGTGGGCTCGGAGTGCACCCAGGGCCACTGGATCGTCCGCGACTTCGGTGACGGCGGGGTGCGCGCCATCCACAGCGTGATGCTCCACAACGGCAAGGTCCTGCTCATCGCGGGATCCGGCAACGGAGCCAACCGCTTCAACCGCGGCGAGTTCAAGACGTGGCTGTACAACCCTAAGAACAACACGTTCAAGAACATCCCGACGCCGTATGACATGTTCTGCGCCGGGCACGTGCAGCTCCCCGACGGCCGGGTCCTGGTGGTCAGCGGCACCGAGGAGTACGCGCAGTACAACGCGAACGGCCAGGAGACCATGGGCTGGCTCGGGACGAAGAAGTCCTACATCTTCGATCCCAAGACCAACCGCTACGTCAAGGCCAACGACCTCATCGACGGCCACTGGTACCCGTCGGCGACGGTGCTGGCCAACGGCGACGTCTACTCCGTCGGCGGTTACGCAGCCCAGCGCAACGCCAATGGCGGCAATCTGGTCTCCACGGTGGCCGAGCGCTACTCCTGGAAGCAGGGCCGCTGGCTGAAGGCCAACGAGATCGCCCAGCCGAACATCAACTGGGCCACCTACCCCTCCTTGATCCTCACCCAGGACGGCCGGCTGTTCTACACCGGCAGCAGCGTCTTCAGCCACCCGGTCAACGGGGACGGCTCGCTGCGCGGCCCCGGCTTCCTCAACCCGGGCAACGGCGCCTGGGGCGCGCTGCCGAACAACGGCGGCCTGCGCAAGCCCGAGGCCCGCGACATGTCGGCCAGTGTGCTGCTGCCCCCGGCACAGGACCAGCGGATCATCACCATCGGCGGCAAGAACTTCGCCGCCAACGAGTACGCGATCCGCTACAGCGACGTCATCAGCCTCAAGTCGGGCGCGCCGCGCTACCAGGCGGGCCCGAACCTGCCGCACGGCCAGGTCAACGCCGGCGCGGTGCAGGCCGGGGCGGAGAAGTTCGTCCCGCAGCCCGCCCAGGCCGGCAAGACGTACGTGTCGGCGGTGATCCTGCCCGACGGGACCGTCCTGGAGACCGGCGGCTCGCAGCTCGCCCGCGCCGAGCACGTCCACGAGGCCTCGATCCTCAACCCGAAGAACAAGACGGCCGCGCAGATGAAGTGGAAGCCGGTGGCCGCCGACCCGGTGTCGCGGACCTACCACAACACCGCGCTGCTGCTGGACGACGGCAGGGTCCTGGCGGCCGGCAGCAACCCCGACTACATGGCGGCGGACGGCGACAGCTACTTCGACACCCGGATCTCGATCTACTACCCGCCGTACCTGTACAAGCAGGGCGGCGCCCAGCCGAAGATCACCTCGGTGCCCAAGGGCTGGGCGTACGGCTCCAAGCCGGTGATCAAGACGGACACCAAGATCACCACCGCGTCCCTGATCCGGCCGGTCGCCGTCACCCATTCCTCCGACCCCAACCAGCGTCTGGTCAACCTGCCCATCAAGTCGCTGGGCGGCGGCAGGTACCAGCTCCAGATGGACAAGCGCGCCACCATGGCGCCTCCCGGCTGGTACATGCTCTACGTCACCAACGGCTCGGGTGTTCCCTCACCCGCGCAGTGGGTGCACGTGAGCTGACGCACCGGCGCGAACCATGCTCTGAGAACTGACGATCTGCCCTTGGGGAGCCCCACGGATGAGATTTCACCACTCGAAGACATCGGCAGTCCTGTGCGCCTCGGTGCTGGGGGTGACGGCCTTGCCGGCGCTCTCGTCGTCGGCGATGGCCGCGCCCACCGGCAGGGTGCAGAACCCCGGATTCGAGAAGCTCTCCGGGGGCTTCCCCGCCTGCTGGACCCGCTTCTCCACCGGTAAGAACACCGGCACGGTCAACGCCGTGAACGGAGGGCGGGGCAGCAAGCGCGCCGTGTCGGTGAACGTGACGCAGTACAGGAGCGGGGCTCGTGCCGTGGTGCAGACGGCGGGGTGCGCCCTGAAGGTGCAGCCCGGCCGTCAGTACGACCTCGAACTGTCGTACAAGAGCACCTCCGGCAAGGTCGCCGTCATGCTCTTCCGGCAGAAGGCCAACGGCAAGTGGGTGAAGTGGCAGAACATGCCCTACCTGCCCAAGTCGGCCAAGTACCGTCTGGCGGTCGCCCGCACCCCCGCCGTCCCCAGCGGCACCAGGGCCGTGCGGTTCGCCATGGGCCTCGCCGCCCCCGGCACGCTGGTGACCGACAACTACAAGTTCAAGGCCCCCAGCGGCAGGGCCAGATGCGTGGGCTCGGAGTGCACCAAGGGCCACTGGATCGTGCAGGACTTCGGCAACGGGGGCGTGCGCGCCATCCACAGCGTGCTGCTGCACAACGGCAAGGTCCTGCTCATCGCGGGCTCCGGCAACGGCGCGAAGAGATTCGAGCAGCGCAAGTTCAAGTCGTGGCTGTACAACCCGAAGAACAACACGTTCAAGAGCATCGACACGCCGTATGACATGTTCTGCGCCGAGCACGTGCAGCTTCCCGACGGCCGGGTGCTCGTCCTCAGCGGCACCCAGGACTACTCCGACCCCGTGGAGGGAGGCGGGGAGACCGGCTGGATCGGGTCGAAGGAGTCCTGGATCTTCGATCCCAAGCGCGAGAAGTACGTCGAGGCCAACAACCTGAACGACGGGCACTGGTACCCGTCGGCGACGATCCTGGGCAACGGCGACGTCTACTCCGTCGGAGGCTACGCCGCGTACCGGAACAAAGGGAACGTGGTGTCGGTGGTGGCCGAGCGGTTCTCCTGGAAGAAGGGCCGCTGGCTGAAGGCCGACCAGATCGCCCAGCCGAAGATCAACTGGGCGACGTACCCGTCCCTGGTGCTGATGGGCAACGGGCGGTTGTTCTACAACGGCAGCAGCGTGTTCGGCCACCCGATCAACAAGAACGGCACGCTGCGCGGTCCTGGCTTCTTCAACCCCGGCACGGGAGCCTGGCGTGCGCTGCCGGGGAACGGCAACCTGCGCAAGCCGGCGTCGCGTGACATGTCGGCGAGCCTGCTGCTGCCTCCGGCCCAGGACCAGCGGGTCATGGTGATCGGCGGTAAGAACTTCAGCGGTGACCCCAATGACCCCGAGGCGGGTCAGAACGCGATCCGCGACACCGACGTGATCGATCTGAAGAAGGGGACGAAGGCCCGCTACCAGGCCGGTCCCAACCTCAACCAGGGCCCGGTGAACATCGGGCCGATGGAAGAGGGAAGGCAGAAGTTCGTCCCCCAGAAGGGCAACTCGGGCAAGACGTATGTCTCGGCGGTCATCCTGCCCGACGGGACGGTCTTCGAGACCGGCGGCTCCCAGACGGCGCGCTACGAGCACGTCCACGAGGCGTCGATCCTCAACCCGAAGAACAAGAAGCCGTCGCAGATGAAGTGGAAGAAGGTGGCCGCCGACCCGGTGTCGCGGACCTACCACAGCACGGCCGTGCTGCTGGACGACGGCCGGGTCTTGGCGGCGGGCAGCAATCCCGGCTTCCCCGGTCCCGACGGCGACAGCTACTTCGACACGCGGATCTCGATCTACTACCCGCCGTACCTGTACAAGAACGGCGGCGCCCAGCCGAAGATCACGTCCGTGCCGAAGAAGGGCGGTAAGAAGCTGGGCTGGAGCTACGGCTCCAAGCCGGTGATCAAGGCGAACACCGGGGTCGCCCGTGCGTCGCTGATCCGCCCGGCCGCGGTGACCCACTCCTCGGACCCCAACCAGCGGTCGGTGGACCTGCCGGTGAAGTCCCTCGGGGGAGGTCGGTACCAGCTGAGCGTCACCAAGAACCAGAACATGGCGCCCCCCGGCTGATACATGCTCTACATCACCAACGGCGCGGGCATCCCCTCACCCGCCCAGTGGGTCCATGTGAGCTGAGCCGCCGGACGGTCTAGCGCCGGGCCCCGCGCCGCCACCACCAGGCGGACGCGGTGAGCCCGGCGATGACCGGCAGGCCCAGCAGCAGGAAGCCGATCGGCTCGCGGTGCTTCTCGCCCTCCCTGGCGGCGGACGGAGGGGCGGAGGAGCCGGACGGCGCGGGTGACGAGGCGCCCGGGGACGCGGGGGAGGAGCCCGCGCCGGGGCTGCGGCCGGGCAGCGGCACGCCCTCCATGCCCGGTGTCTTCGTGGCGCCGCGGCCGATGTGCAGGGCGAACTCGTTGGTGCGCAGCCCCGTGCCGTTCCTGGTCACCTCGAAGCCCGCCTGCACCTTGCACAGGTAGGCGTCCTTGCGCTGGAATCCCCGTGCCGCCGCGTCGTCGGAGAACGGCTTGAGGGCGAAGTCCTCGATCCGGGTGGTCGGCCGGCGCATGTCGTAGATGAGGCCGACCTGTCCGGTGGGGCCCTGGAACTTGTAGAGGTCATAGACCCGGTCGCCCACGGTGACACCGTCGGCGATCTTCCAGGACGGCGAGGGGTCGATGCCCGGGCTGTTGAGCCAGACCATGATCTCCAGCGCTCCGCCGTTGGCGACGATGTAGGGCGAGTTCGACCGGCAGGCCCCGGCGTCGGGGTGGTACCAGATGTCGTAGGAGGCGTTGTAGTCGCCTTCCGCCAGGGTGATGTCCCAGGTGGTGCGGATGTCCTGCGGCGAGTCGATGCGCAGCGGCAGCCGTTCGTCGGCGATGGCGGTGCCGATGTTGGGGTAGGCGCCGGGCGGGGCGCCGTTCTGCAGCTTGCCCCAGTCCATGGTGCTGCGGCTGACCGTCCACGACGTGCCGCGGCCGAAGGTGACGCAGATCTCCCCGTGGGAGTTCCACCGGTTGGCCTGTACCGCGTATCCCCCCGCGACGAACCCGGGTTCGCCGACGTTGCAGCGTTCCTCCAGCGCCCGCGCCTGACCGCTCGGCGCCCACAGAGCCGCCGTCACCGCGGCCCCCGTCATCACTCTCAGCAGGCTTTTCAAGTCGCCCTTCCCCTCCCCGAGAGATCCATCGAAGCACATGCGGACCGGGAAAGACGTCCGGATCACATGCCCCGCGTTTCGTTAACGTCAAGGAAATCTGCTACGTTTCAACCATGCTGTGTGGGCTGCTCCTCCTTAGCGGCCGCGACGGGGCCTAACGAGGCCGGCTTCCTCGTCGCGGTGCTGAGTGTCGCCTGTCGGCCGCGATAGGACACGAGAGCAACACAGGAGCAGTGGGAACCCCATGAACGACCAGAAGCCCAGCGGCATGCCCTTCCATCGCTACCAGCCCTTCCAGCCGGTCAGGCTGACCGATCGCACCTGGCCCGACCAGGTGATCACCCAGGCGCCGCGCTGGTGCGCGGTGGACCTGCGCGACGGCAACCAGGCACTGATCGACCCGATGGACTCCCAGCGCAAGCTGAAGATGTTCCAGCTGCTGGTCCAGATGGGCTACAAGGAGATCGAGGTCGGCTTCCCCGCGGCGAGCCAGACCGACTTCGACTTCGTACGCAAGATCATCGAAGCGGGCATGGTCCCCGACGACGTGGTGATCCAGGTGCTGACCCAGGCGCGGCCCGAGCTGATCCAGCGCACCTTCGAGGCGCTGGAGGGCTCCAAGCAGGCCATCGTCCACCTGTACAACTCCACCTCCACGCTGCAGCGCCGCGTGGTGTTCGGGCAGGACAAGGACGGCATCACCGCGATCGCCGTCGAGGGCGCCAAGCTGTGCAAGAAGCTGGCGGCCGAGGCCGAGGCGCGGGGCACCCGGATCTTCTTCGAGTACTCGCCCGAGTCCTTCACCGGCACCGAGCTGGAGTACGCGGTCGAGGTCTGCAACGCCGTCAACGACGTGTGGCAGCCCACCCCCGACTGGAAGGTCATCGTCAACCTGCCGGCGACGGTGGAGATGGCGACGCCCAACATCTACGCCGACCAGATCGAGTGGATGAACCGCCACCTGGCCTACCGCGACTCGGTCGTGCTGTCGCTGCACCCGCACAACGACCGCGGCACCGCGGTGGCAGCCGCCGAGCTGGGCTACATGGCGGGCGCCGACCGCATCGAGGGCTGCCTGTTCGGCAACGGCGAGCGCACCGGCAACGTGTGCCTGGTCACCCTGGGCCTGAACCTGTTCACCCAGGGCGTCGACCCGCAGATCGACTTCTCCGACATCGACGAGATCCGCCGCACCGTGGAGTACTGCAACCAGATCCCGGTGCACGAGCGGCACCCCTACGGCGGCGACCTGGTCTACACCGCCTTCTCCGGCTCCCACCAGGACGCCATCAAGAAGGGCTTCGAGCATCTGGAGCGCGACGCCGAGGCCGCCGGAGTGCCGGTCGACGACTTCACCTGGCAGGTGCCCTACCTGCCGATCGACCCCAAGGACGTCGGCCGCACCTACGAGGCGGTCATCCGGGTCAACAGCCAGTCCGGCAAGGGCGGCGTCGCCTACATCATGAAGACCGAGCACGCGCTGGAGCTGCCGCGCAAGCTGCAGATCGAGTTCTCCCGCGTCGTCCAGGAGCACACCGACGACCAGGGCGGCGAGGTCACGCCCGAGGCCATGTGGCAGATCTTCGAGCAGGAGTACCTGTCGGGCGGCCCGCGCGCCGGCCTGCTGGCGCACCGCACCTCCTCGCGGGTCGATGAGAAGGACCTGCTCAACTGCGACGTGCGCATCGACGGGGAGATCCGCGAGATCGAGGGCATCGGCAACGGCCCGATCAGCGCGTTCGTCGACGCGCTGGCGCCGGTCGGCATCGAGGTGCGCGTCCTGGACTACGCCGAGCACGCGCTGAGCTCGGGCGGCGACGCCAAGGCCGCGGCCTACGTGGAGTGCCAGGTCGGAGAGAAGACCCTGTGGGGCGTGGGTGTTGACGCGAACATCGTCACCGCGTCCCTGAAGGCGGTGCTGTCGGCGGTGAACCGAGCCGCCGTGTAGCACGCCTTCTCGGATGCGTGAGGGCCCCCGGATGTGACGATCTCACCTCTCCGGGGGCCCTCGCGCGTTCCGGGGGCGTGCTCCCCCGGGAGACGGCTCAGACGACGAGCGAGGTGCCGTAGGTCAGGCCCCACAGGGCGCCGAGGGAGAGGATGACCTTGTCGCCGAGCAGGACGTCCTCGGGGGCGCCGCCCTCGCCGCGGTCGACGACGAGCGCGTACCGCAGGACGGCGAGGGTCATCGGCACGATGGAGACCATCCGCCAGGCGGAGATGTCGGGGTCCTCGGACTCCAGCGCCCACAGGCAGTACGACAGCGTCATGAGCGCGGCGGCGCCCTGCCAGACGAAGCGCAGATAGCTCTCGCTGTACTCGCTGAGCAGCTTGCGGGTGTGCTTGGCGTGCTCGCCGAGGGCCGCCAGTTCCGAGGAGCGCTTGGCGGCGACCACGAACAGGGAGCCGAATCCGACGGTGACCAGGAACCACTGGGAGGGCGCGACCTGTGTCGCCGCGCCGCCGGCGATGCCGCGCAGCAGGAAGCCGGAGGCGACGACGGCGATGTCCATCACCGCGACGTGCTTGAGGTGCACGCAGTAGAGGACCTGGACGACGGAGTAGACCAGCAGCACCAGCGCCGTCGACCAGTTGAGCAGGAGCGCGGCCAGCAGGATCGGCAGGAGGGACAGGCCGATGCCCAGGGCGTAGGCGGTCTTCAGCGGAACGATCCCGGCGGCGATCGGGCGGTGGCGCTTGTCGGGGTGCGC
>JAFACJ010000137.1 GCA_023425615.1 Actinomycetes bacterium | reverse complement strand
ATTCCGACATTTCCGCCTCTTTCCTGCTCTGTGGGCAGGGCGGTCTCCTGCCGTCCGTTGTGCGGTTCGCGATGTGTGCGGGTGCCGCGGGCCCGCCCCGCCCGGGGTTCCGCGCTTTGCCCGGGGCGGGGCGGGGGTGGGGCCTCCTGGGGCGGGGGTCGGACGGGGCCCGGCCCCAGGAGGGGTCTAACCGGTTCTGCCGTGCCGGTCGCCTGAGCCGGACGGCTTGCCGCCGGTCTTGCGGTGGGGCAGGGGGCCGCCGGTGTCGTGGGAGTAGCCCCAGATCTCGGGCCACGCCTTGGCACGGGGACGGTCGGGGGCGTGGTCGAAGAGCCGGTCCCAGGGGGAGCGGGGGCGGCCCCGCAGGGTGGCGCCGCAGGCGGCGGTGAGGGTGAGCAGGAACAGGATGATCGCTCCGGCGATCACGTCGGTCCAGGGCATGGCGTCCTTGTCCTTACGTCTCGATGGCGGGAACCGGGGCCCGCCGGATGTCGTGCCGTCCGTCTCGCACGCCCGGACGGCGCGGAGGGCGTGCACGGGCCGTGGGGTGCGCCGGGGCGGGTCACCACACCGCCAGCGTGAACCAGCAGATCTTGCCCTGCTCCCCCGGCAGCGGTTCCCAGCCGGTGGAGGAGGCGAGCTCCGCCACCAGGGCCAGGCCGCGCCCGCTGGACTCCTCGGGGCCGGGCATGGCCGGCGGGCCGGGGACGGCGGGGTCGTGGTCGGTGCAGTTGAAGTACAGGTAGTCCAGCACCCGGCGCAGCGTCACCCGCAGCACCTCGCCTTCGCTCACGGCGATGGCGTTCGTCGTGATCTCCGAGCCGAGCAGCACGGCGGTGTCGGCGGCGTCCTGGGGGACGTCCCAGACGGAGCACATGACGCGGATCATCTCCCGCACCACGCGCACGCTCTCGGCCTCCGCCGGGAACTCCAGCCGGTATTCGGAATAGGAGACCTGCCGCGCCGCGGCGGCCGAGATCGTGTCTACGGTCACGACCCCACCTCCAGAACTTCTAAAAACGGACTTTTGGTATGGGGATTTGGCAAAACCACCTATTTGGTTGCGCGTGTTGATCCCCGGTGGAAATCTTCTTCTTCCACGGACAAGATTGGGTCAGTCCCATTACCCTGTCCACGATTTCCGCCGAACTTCAACAACTCCCGCAACAACCCAAAACCCCCGGAGGCGAAGATGAACGTCCTCGAATACCCTGACCCCCGCGCCTCGCTGTGGCACCACATCGCCTCTGAGCTGCGGCAGTTCCGCGCCGTCCTCGGGCTCACGGGCAGCCAGCTCGGCCAGATTCTCAAATGCGACAAATCAACTGTTTCCAAGATTGAGCACGGGGGGATGCGGCTCAAGCCCGACCAGGCGAGGCTGCTTGACGCCTACGAGCAGTCACTGCTCCTGGGCAAGCTCGCCTCCGAGCACCGCACCCGCCTCAGCCGCGACTCCCCACCCCTCGCGATGGGGCGGTGGGAGCTGCTCGTCTTCCACGCGAGCCGAGAGCAGACCGAGGACTGGTACAAGGCGCACCAGGAGCACGAGGACCGGGCCACAGCGCTCCGCATCTGGGAACCCCTGCTGGTTCCCGGGCTTATGCAGACACCGGAGTACGCCCGAGAGGTCTTCCGTTCCGGTGATCTCAGTGAAAGCGACATAGAGGAGAGGCTCGAAGTCCGCATCCAGCGGCAGGAACGCTTCCTAGCCGATGGTGGCCCCTATCTCTGGGTGTTGGTCGACGAAGGTGTCCTCGATCGCCCGGGCGGAGGCCGTGAGGTGATGCGCGCCCAACTCGTCCACCTCCTTGGGCTCTCCGAGCGCAACAACATCTGCCTGCGAGTGATCCGCAAAGGTTCGCGTCTTCACCGAGGGCTGGAAGGCCGATTCCGGATCATGTCCTTCTCAGCAGGTATTCCGTCGATGGCCTACACCGAGGCCGCTCTCGGCTGGAGGCTTGTCTCAGATGTCGCCGAAGTGGACTTGTTCGCGCTACGTTACGAACGCCTCGGGCAACTCGCGCTTCCCGAGGATGATACGAGCGACCTCATCCGCGAACACCTGGAGAAGATGTGATGTCAGCCCCCAACTGGCGAAAATCCAGCTACACCACTGCTGACGGAGAGTGT
Source organism: Actinomycetes bacterium (assembly GCA_023425615.1). GTDB lineage: Bacteria > Actinomycetota > Actinomycetes > Streptosporangiales > Streptosporangiaceae > Actinocorallia. Next base: position 3,298 of record JAFACJ010000137.1, on the reverse strand, counting down.
GTCGAGGTAGCAGATCTTGGCCCCACAAAGATCGGCCTACGAGACTCCAAGAACACTGGTCTCGGCTACCTCACCCTCCCCACATACGCCTTCCGCGATCTCCTCACCCATCTTAAGGAAAGCCGAATCAGATAAGCATACTTCTCAACAACAAGGCCCGGAATCCTTCTAGGGCCTTGTTTCAATTTCTAGAGGTACTTAGCATCAAGCAGGCAAGGAAACGGAGACGAACAGCTTGGCGAGGAGAAAACCCGATGCCAGCCCTTGAATGGCGCAAGTCCAGCTACAGCAACGCCAATGGAAGCTGCGTCGAAGTGGCGGACCTCGGCCCCGCAAGAATCGGCATACGCGACTCCAAGAACACCGGATTCGGCCACCTCACCATGCCCACGCCCACGTTCCACGCCCTCCTCACCTCCATCAAGGCGAACCGCATCGAGTGAGCGCCGCCCGGCGGCAAGAACCGAAACTCCTGGAGACCTCGTCCCCGGCGTCGTGCCACCGCGAGCGGCCCACCCCGACCGGCGGGGGACGGCCGCGCGGACGGGCCGCCACCCCATCGCGGACACGACGAGCCGACTTCCCTGAGACGAGCGAACGGCTCCCGCGCCGGACCCCGCACGCCCGGCGAGCGTGCGATCCCCCGTCCGGGAAACCGGCGCGTCCTCGCGACCCCCGCCACGGCCCCGCCGACGCCGACCGCGATCGCCCACCTCGACACCCGCGTGGTCCAGACCGTGCCGCCGAGCCGAGGCGGCGCAAGAAGGCCCGTGATGCCGGTGAGCTCGCGCCTTCGACTGCCGTGTATTCGCCGGCCTGGAGCGCACCGGGTTGCCCAGAGCGATCGGGTCCGGTGTTGGAGGCTCGGTGTCTCAGCGCCAGACTTGCGGCGTGGCGATCGATGCCGGTGATGAGATGCGTCGGATCTGGAGCGGCCCGGCCCTCGATGAGCAAGGGTGCCTGGTCAGGATCGGCTTCGAGGCCGATGAGCCGGCGGAGGTCGTGAAGACGGCCAGGGAAGCGCTCTCTGCGGTTCTGCGGCGGCTGGAGTCGTGGCCTGACGATGCGGAGTGGCCTGGGCTGCTGCCACCGGCTTTCGTCTCGCGTTGCGCGCCTGAGCCCCCCGAACCTGAGCGGGAGATCGGAGCCGAGGCCATCGCGGCGTGGGAACGCCGGTGGCGGGCCCTTCCCATCGAGGAGAAGATCGCCCTGACCGAGGGCCCTTGGACGTTGTCGGATTGGCTGTACTACTTCGACCCTGCCGACGACGGCCGCGGCCACGATCGTCATTGGTGGTGGTGGGACGCCGGTACCGATGAGACCGGGAACAGATGGATCGAGGTGACGACGACCGGTTGGCCGTTCGAGACGGGCTCGCTCTACTGGCTGATCGAAGCCAGTAGCGGCCACCGCGCTCACTACTGACGGCTTGGCGCCGGTGGGACCTGTGCCGGTCACCTCGTGCGGTCGCCGGGGGCGTAGCGGTTCCCGGTGCCTCCGGCACCCCGCACCCTCCTTTTAATAAAAGTCTCATATTACACTTCTCAGACACCTCGGATGCTGTTTCCATCGGTCGGAGAGCCGACTCTCGGCACTCTCCGGGAGCCGAAGGAGAAGTGGCACATGGACTCATCGCCCACTTGGGGCATCGAGGACCCCGACTTCCTCAAGGGTTTCACCGCGGCGGCGTTCCTGCTGACGTGCTCCGCCCTGGCCGTCCGTCGCTGGGGCGGAGAGAACCCCCCGTCCTCCCGGAACCTGGGCGTCTACGAACTCGCCTACCTGAACGGCGAGCGCCGCGTCTCGGGCGGCGACGGGGCCGGCTGGGCGATCGACACCGCCCTGGTGTCCCTGTGGGTGGACGGTCTGGTCGAGAAGGGAGGGGACGGCGAACTGCGCGGGACCGGCCGCGACGGCACGGCGTCCGACCCGCTGGCCGAAGCCGTCCTCCACGCGATCGGCGACAGGGCGGTGCCCGCGGACGTGAGAAGGCACCCGGCCGTCCTCGCCGCGCTCGCTCCGCTGGAGGAGGCGTACCGCGAGCTGAAAGAAGAGGCACTGCGGGGCCACGCCGCCCGGCAGGCGCGGTCCATGAAGACGCTGCCGCTCTTCACGCCCCTGCTGTCCGCGGGAGCGGTCAGGCTCGCGGCGGGCCTGGCGAACGGCAGGCCGGTCGGACGCCTGACGGCCGCGCTGACGGTCCTGGAAGCGGAGGTCCTGCTCCTGCGGAAGATCTGGAGGCCGGACGGCGCACGTTCGGCGCTCTTGGAGAGGCTGATGGACAAGACCCTCGACGACGCCGGGCGCCGGTACCGGAAACTGATGCCCCACCCCGGAATGGTCTGGCGAGGCCGCGCGGCGGAGGCGGCGCTGAGCCGGGCGGTCTTCGGGAACGGGCACGACAGCCTGTGGCGTCTCGCCCCGAGCGTGGTGATCGTGACCGAGCGGCAGCCGTCCGAGGAACCGCCCTCCCGAGCCCCCTTCACCAGAGGCTCTTCCTACGGAGGCGCCTACAGCGGCAGGGACTACAGCGGCGACATCTGCGGAAGCAACGGCGGCGGCGGTGGCGGCTGCGGAAGCGGCTGCGGAGGCTGCGGCGGATGGTGAAGACCGGCAACCCGGCGGCAACCCATCGGCCGTAGCGTCCCCGGCAAGGAAAGCGGAGCCCGCGGCGGAAACACGGCAGGCTCCTCGAAAATGGACGGGGACCGATGAGAAAGATCACTGCTCTGCGTGGACGTGCCGGCCGGCCGCTCGCCGCCGGAACACTGGCCTTGGCGGCGGTCGGAGCGAGCGTCCTGGGCGCGACTCCGGCAGAGGCGAAGGCGATGTCCGCGAAGCTCACCATCACCGGGCACGCCGAGCCCAAATCCGGCGGAAAATACCGGGTCTATATCAACACCCTGGTGCCGATGAACAAGTACGACGCCGACGGATACATCAACAACGGCGCCCGCATGGAGGTCACCTTCTACCAGGACGACCCCGACTCCGAAAATTTCAATTCGATCCCCGCGTTCTCGGCAGGGGGACACACTCGCACCTGGCGGAGATACAGCACCGGCCTCCTCACCAGCGAGAAGGGGATACACCTGAGCCTGAGCCTCTTGGTGCCCGGAAGCGTACTCAACGAGGACAAGGGCCACTTCAACACCCTGATCGGAAACACCCGCGACGAAATCTATTACAAGGTCGTATTCATCGACGGCGACGACAGATATTCCAGCAAGAAATCCAACATCGCCACCGGCTATTTCTGCTGCTGACCCCCCCGCCCCCCACGAACGCCCCCCCCAGG
>JAFACJ010000070.1 GCA_023425615.1 Actinomycetes bacterium | reverse complement strand
GCGCTGCCCGGCGCGGACGGCGAGCTCTACCCGGCGGGCGAGCTGCTGTTCGAGGACTCTCCGCTGCGCGAGGTGATGGGCGAGGACTCCCCGTTCGGGATCGTCGACCCCGCGCTCGTCGCCCGGTACGGGACCGAGGCGCTGGAGAACGCCGGGGTGCTGCGGGGCTTCGCGGTCCTGCGGGCCTCCGACGTCGATCTGAACGACCCCGACACGCCGGACGAACTGGGCCTGGACGGTCTGGAGGAGTGGGACGTGCCCGCCGGGCACCTGCCCGAGCTGGTGGCGGTCCGCGATCTCGAACTGGTCAGGGACTGGGACGCCGCGCTCGGCCTGCTGGCCCGCCCGCCCTGCCGGGAGGCGGTCGTCGCGCCCGCGGTGCTCATGGACGGCACCCGCGTCCCCTCCTACACCTCGTGGTGGCTGGGCCGCCACGAGGTGCTGGGCGGAGTCCGCCGCGCCCACGACGCGGAGCCGCTGCTGGAGGGGCTCTACGATCCCGCCCCCGCGGGCCTCGACCCGGAGTTCGCCCGCGCCCTCGGCGTGCGGCGCTCCCTGTCGGACGTGCCGCCGGACGAACTGCTCGACCGGCTGGCCGACCCGGCCAGGACGGTGCGGCGCGACCAGCTCAGGGAGCTGTGGACCTGGCTGTCGCACGCGCCCGACCTCGTCCCGCCGGATGAGGTGCGCGCGGTGGAGGGCGGCGGGATCGAGGTGGTCCCCGCCGAGGACGCGATCGTGGTGGACGTCCCGTACGCGCTGCCGCTGCTGGCCGACCAGCCGCTGATCCTGCTGCCGCACGCGCGGGCCGAGGCGCTGGCCGGGCTGCTGGAGCTGCCGCTGGCCTCCGACGAGCTGCCGGGCGGGCCGCGGGAGGCGGGGTCGGAGCGGGAGGTGCCCGCGATCGTCCGCGAGGTGTTCCCCGAGGCGCCGGAGAGCTATCTGCACCACGACAGGCTGGTGGTCCACGGCCGTGAGGTGCCCTGGTGGCACGACGGCCGCCCGCACGCCTCGGGCCCGGCGGGGCTGGCCCGCGCCCTGGCCTGGGATCTGGACCGCTGGGCGGACCGTCAGTCGCTGCTGGCCCTGCTGACCGCGCCGGGTTCGGCGGCGCTGCTGCTGGCCGAGGCCGATCTCGGCTGACCCGTGCCGATCACGGCACGGCGCGCCGTGTCAGTCGCGGTGCCCGTCGTCGTCCCGCCCCGCCCCCCGGACTTCGCGCGCCCGCTGCATCCGCGGGATGTACCAGCAGGCGAAGAGCCCGATCGCGGCGCCGGTGAGGCACACCCACAGCCACCAGCGCTCGTGCGCGGGCAGCCCGACGATCAAGAGCACCAGCAGCGCGATCAGCCAGGCGGCGGTGCCGGCGGCCGCGACGCGGACGTCGTTGGTCTTCAGCGGCTCCGGCTGGGGGCGGCTCGGGCGTGTGGGCATGCGGGCAACACTATCCGTGCCCTCCGACGGCCATCGTCACGGGTCGGTATACCCCATGCGGGTATAGGGTCCGCGGAAGCGCGGAAGTCGCGCCGGGATCGGGGAATAGGCGAGCCGGGGAGGTCGTTAGCAAGGGTAATGACTCTTGCTAATGAATTTGACGATGAACGAACCCACGACGACGACGGGCTCGGGCCTGGCCGAGGAACTGCGGATCACGGTGGCCCGGCTCTCACGGCGCATGCGCCGCCAGGCGGGGAGCGATCTGAGCGATCTGTCGGTCACTCAGTTCTCGGCGCTCGCGGTACTGGAGCGGCACGGCGAGATGACCCCGACCGAGCTCGCCGAGCACGAGCACGTCAAGCCTCCGTCCATGACCAGAACGGTCGCGGCGCTCGAGGTCGCCGGGCTGGTCGCCAGGCGGCCGCACGCGACCGACAGACGGCAGGTGGTGCTCGCCTTGACGGACTCAGGGCACGCCTTGCTGCGCGAGCACCGAAGACGCAGAGAGGCGTGGCTGGCGCGGAGGCTGGCGGAGCTGACCGAGGAGGAACTGGCGGTGCTGGAACGGGCCGCGCCGATCCTGGACCGGCTCAGCAGAAGCTGAAGGGCGGGATGTTCCGCAGCCTGCGCAACCGCAACTACCGCCTCTTCATGTCCGGCCAGGTGATCTCCAACGTCGGCACCTGGATGCAGCGCATCGCCCAGGACTGGCTGGTCCTCCAGCTCACCCACGGCAGCGGTGTCGCGCTGGGCATCACCACGGGCCTGCAGTTCCTGCCCATGCTGCTGTTCGGCCTGTGGGGCGGGGTGATCGCCGACCGCTACCCGCGGCGGCGGCTGCTCATGCTCTCCCAGCTCGGCCTCGGCCTGCCCGCGCTGATCCTCGGCGTGCTGGCCGTCACCGGCTCGGCCCAGATCTGGCACGTGTACGTGCTGGCCTTCGTCCTCGGCATGGCGACGGTCGTCGACAACCCCGCGCGGCAGGCGTTCGCCGTCGAGATGGTCGGCAGACCCGACCTCCCGAACGCCATCGCGCTCAACAGCGCCACCTTCAACGGCGCGCGGATGATCGGACCCGCCGTCGCCGGCGTCATGATCGCCCTGGTCGGCACCGGACCCGTCTTCCTCATCAACGCCGCCTCCTTCGGCGCGGTGATCCTCGGCCTGTGGATGATGCGCGAGGAGGAACTGCACACCCTGCCCCCGGTCCCCCGCAAGAAGGGGCAGCTGCGAGAGGGGCTGCGTTACATCCGAAGCCGTCCGGACCTGGTCACCATCTTGATCACGGTGGCGCTGGTGGCCGGCTTCTCGATGAACTTCCAGGTGACCACCTCGCTGATGGCGACCCAGGTCTTCGGCCGCGGCGCCTCGGAGTTCGGGCTGGCCAGCACCCTGATGGCGGTCGGCTCGATGAGCGGCGCGCTGCTGGCGGCACGCCGCGCCGCGCCCAGCCGGCGGCTGCTGTACGGCTCGGTGCTGGTCTTCGCGGTACTGGAGATCCTGGTGGGGCTGATGCCCACCTGGCCTACCTTCCTCATCATGCTGGTGCCGACCGGGCTGGCGCTGATGACCTTCACCACCGCCGCCAACTCCACCATGCAGCTCGGCGTGTCGGGGGAGATGAGGGGCCGGGTGATGTCCCTGTACATGCTGGTGTTCATGGGCACCAACCCGATCGCCTCGCCGTTCGTCGGCTGGCTCGCCCAGACCTTCGGCGCCCGCTCCTCGATCGTCGTGGGCGGGATGGTCGCGCTGCTGACGGTGGCCGCCGTGATCGCCTATCCCCGGATACATCACAAAACCGTTGCTCCTTCGGCATAGGCTCGGGTCAGATGACAATCCGTGGACCCGCTGCGAAGCTGGAGACACGGATCGAACCCGACATCGAACGAGAAGGGGCCGTCGTGACCGTTTCGCTGCAGAAGGGCCAGCGGATCTCGCTGCAGAAGCCCGGCGGGGGCGGACTGACCCTGGTCCGGATGGGCCTCGGCTGGGACGCGGTGAGGAAGAAGACCTTCTTCGGATCCCGCGAGCAGGACATCGACCTCGACGCCTCGGTGGTGCTCTTCGCCGACCACCAGGTCGCCGACGTCGTCTACTTCGGCCAGCTCACCAGCCGCGACGGCTCGGTGCGGCACACCGGCGACAACCTCACCGGCGCCGGCGACGGCGACGATGAGTCGATCATCGTGGACCTGGGCCGGGTACCGGTCCACGTCACCTCGCTGGTCTTCACCGTCAGCTCCTTCCAGGGGCAGACGTTCAACGAGGTGGAGAACGCCTTCTGCCGCCTGGTCGATGAGACCAACGGCCAGGAGCTGGCCCGCTACGCCCTCACCGGTGGCGGCGCGCACACCGGCATGGTGATGGCGCGCCTGTACCGGCACGGCCAGGAGTGGAAGCTCGGCGCCATCGGCGAGCCCAGCCAGGGCCGGACGTTCCAGGACATGCTCCCGGCGATCGCCGCCCACGCCTGATCCGTGGCCGAGCTCATCCGGGGGGCCAACGCCCCGCTCGGCGGGCCGCGGGTCACCGTCACCTGCGCCTGCGCGGCACCGGTCGACCTGAGCGCGCTGCTGGTCGGCCGCGACCTGCGGGTGCGCTCGGACGCCGACCTGGTCTTCTACAACGCGCCGGTGGCGCCGGGTGTGCGCTGGGCGCAGGACGCGCTGGAGATCGACCTGGCGGCCGTGCCCCCCCCCCGCCCCCCCGGCCACCTCGCGCACAGCCACCCCCCCCCC
>JAFACJ010001171.1 GCA_023425615.1 Actinomycetes bacterium | reverse complement strand
GCGAGTACCTCCTTCAGATGGGCGATCGCCTCGTCCCGCTCCCCGGCGGCGGCCAGCAGGCGGGCCAGCACGTGGGCGGTGCGCAGGGTGGGGGGAGCATCGGCGCCGAGGACCCGCCGCCGGTCGGGGAGCAGGACGCGCAGCAGGGAGACGGCACGCTCGTGCAGCCCGGTCTGGGCGAGGGACACGGCGAGGAACTGGCGGGTCTGCAGGACGTCCTCGTGGTCGTGGCCGAGGAGGGTGAGCTGTTCGGCGAGGATCTCCTCCAGGAGCCCGAGGGCGGTGCCGGGGTCGCCGGAGGCCGCGACGCACTGGGCGAGCCGCTGGCGGGTGCGCAGGGTGTCGATGTGGCCGTCGCCCAGGAGTTTGCGCTGCTCCTCCAGGACCGCGCGCAGCAGGGGGAGCGCGCCCTTCCAGTCGCCGCCGTCCGCGGTGCGCCGCGCCGCGGCGTACCGTTCCCGCAGGGTGGGTTCGTGCTGGACGTCGGCCATGGCGGCGACCCGGGCGGGGAGCCAGTCGACCATCGTCTGGTCGGGCGCGCAGAGCCGTTCGAGCACCTCTTGCAGCGGCGGCCGGTGCAGCGGGTCGCGTTCCAGGCAGGCGGCGACGAGCGCGTGCAGTTCGGCGGGCAGTCCCGAGAGGTCGGGCGCCTCGCCGATGATGCGGCGCATGACGGCGACGGGCGGTCCGGAGCCGAAGGGCGAGCCGCCGGTGGCGGCGAAGGCGAGGACCGAGCCGAGGGAGAAGACGTCGCTGGCGTGGCTGAGGGCGCGGTCGCCGAGCGCCTGTTCGGGCGACATGTAGGCGGGGGTGCCGACGGACCCTTCGGTGATGGTGGGCTCGGTCCCGTCCAGCGCGCGGGCGATGCCGAAGTCCAGGATGCGTGGCCCGTCGGCGCCCAGCGCGATGTTGCTCGGCTTGAGGTCGCGGTGCAGGAGCCCGCACTTGTGGATCTCGGCGAGCCCCTCGGCGAGGCCGGCGCCCAGCACCCGGACCGTCGTCAGCGGCAGGGGCCCGTGCGCCCGCACCGCCTTGTCCAGGGAGGGCCCGGCGACGTACTCGGTGACCAGCCAGGGCGACTCGGCGTGCGGGTCCGCCTCCACGACGGGGGCGGTGAACAGCGACGGTATCCGGCGCGCCGCCGCGATCTCCCTGATGAACCGCTCGCGGAAGGAGGGGTCCTTCGCGAACTCAGGAAGGATCGTCTTGATGGCGACGGGCCGCCCGCCGGGTGAGCGCCCGTAGTAGACGACGCCCATCCCGCCCCGCCCCAGCCGCGCCTTCACCTGGTAGCGCCCGATGGACGGCGGGTCGTGCGGCTGGAGCGGTTCCATGGGTGCACTCCGTCGAAGGGGGCGGGGTATTTCACCCTAATCCATGGAAATCCTCTGAGGTGGAGAAGACGGGAGAGCGGTCAGGGGAGTGCGGGGGCCGAGGCGGGCTCGTCGGAGGGAAGCGGTTCCGCGCCGCGCAGGACGGTGGCGCTGAGGACGAGCGCGGTCAGCAGGAGGGCGGCGCCGACGGCGAAGGCCAGTTCGAAGCCTCCGGTGAGCGCGGAGGCGGGGGACCGGCCGTCGGTGAGAAGGGCGTCGGCGCGGGAGGAGGCGAGGGTGGACAGGACCGCGACGCCCAAGGCGCCTCCGATCTGCTGGGTGGCGTTGAACAGGCCGGAGGCGACTCCCGCGTTCTCGGGACCCGCCGCCGACATGCCGAGTCCGGTGAGGGCGGTGATGGCCAGGCCGAAGCCGCCGCTGAGGAGCAGCGTGGGAAGGAGGTCGCGGACGTAGAAGACCTCCGTCGGCAGGCGGGTGAGCAGGAAGAGCCCCACCGTCAGCAGGGACAGGCCGGCCAGCAGGACGGCGCGGGGACCGAAGCGGGTGATGAGGCGGGCGGCGAAGCCCAGGGAGAACGTGCCGATCGCCAGCGCGGCGGGGAGCAGCGCCATGCCGCTCTCCAGGGCGCCGTAGCCCTGGACCCGCTGGAGGTAGAGGGTGATGAGGACCTGGAAGGAGAACAGCGCGGCGACCAGCAGGATCTGGATGAGGTTGGCGCCCCAGACCGCGCGCTCCCGCAGCATCCCCAGCCGCAGCAGCGGGGTGGCGGCCATGGCCTGGCGGACGGTGAAGGCGGCGAGCAGGGCCAGGGAGAGGGCGGTGAGGCCGAGCGTGCGGGCGGAGGCCCAGCCGCTGCCCTCGGCCTGGACGATGGTGTAGACGCCGAGCATCACCCCGCCGGTGACCAGGGCCGCGCCCAGCGCGTCGGCGCCTCCCGCCAGGCCGGGCCCGGTGTCGCGGTGCAGGACGCGGACGGACAGGAAGGCGGTGGCCAGCCCGATCGGCAGGTTGATCAGGAAGATCCAGTGCCAGCCGAGGGAGTCGGTGAGCACCCCGCCGAGGACCTGTCCGATCGAGGCGCCCGCCGAGCCGGTGAAGGCGTAGGCGCCGAGGGCCCTGCCCCGCTCCCCGGGCTCGGGGAACAGCGCCACGATCATGCCGAGGCTGACCGCCGCGACCATCGCCCCGCCCGCGCCCTGCACGAACCTCGCGGCGACCAGCGTGGCGGGGTTCGCCGCGATGCCGCACAGCACCGAGGCGGCGGTGAAGACGGCGAGCCCGGCGAGGAGGACGTGCCTGCGGCCGAGCAGGTCGCCGAGCCGTCCGGCCAGCAGGAGCAGCCCGCCGAACGCGATCAGATAGGCGTTGACCGTCCAGGTCAGTCCGGCGTCGGAGAAGCCGAGCTCGTTCTGGATGGCGGGCAGCGCCACGGTGACGATGCTGCCGTCCAGGATGATCATCAGGGTTCCCGCGCACAGCACGGCCAGTGCCGTCCAGCGCGAGGGTGTCGTGACGGGTGTGCGCGGCATGTGCCTCTCCCGGTTCGGGTGTCGATGGGAGAGACACTAACAGATAGTTTTGTTGCGGACTATCTTTGACGGAACTACATCTGCCGCTCCCGCGCCCGCCGCCCGACCGGCGGCGCCTCGACGGGTACCGCGAGATGCCCGGAGGCCAGCCGGTTCAGGGCGCGCAGCAGCGTCTCCTGCTCATCGGTCGGCAGCGAGCCGAGCGCGTCGCGGTGCACCCCGTCCACGATCTCCTGGCTCCGCAGGGCGACCCGCGCCCCCTCGTCGGTGACCGCGATGATCCGCGCCCGCCGGTCCTGCGCCGAGGGCCGCCGCTCGGCCAGCCCCGCCTTCTCCAGGGCGTCGACCGTCACCACCATCGTCGTCTTGTCCATGTCGCCGATCTCGGCGAGCTGGACCTGGGTCCGCTCCTCCTCCAGCGCGTGGACGAGCACGCAGTGCATCCGGGGGGTCAGCCCGATCTCGGCGAGGGCCGCCGCCATCCGGGTGCGCAGCACATGGCTCGTGTGGGTCAGCAGGTAGGACAGGTCGGCCTCGGTGCGCGACGGAACCATGGCAGTCATACCGACCAGGGTAAAGGCTCGTTCGCGGCGGGATTATCCGGTCCGTGACGGGTAACGCAGAGGGGCAGAAGCGGCTTAAGGGGGCGAAGCTGCGTGATGGGGATGATGCGCGGGAAGCGCTGCTTTCTCGGTGCCGGCCTGGCGGCCCTGGCGCTCGCCGGCTGCGCGGAGGGCCCGGTCGCCGCCCGTCCCACCGAGGTGGCGGCCGAGCCCCTTGAGGTGAAGGGCTCCCTCCGCGTCTACCTCGGGACGATCATGAAGACGCTCCCGGGGGAGGGGAGCGGCG
>JAFACJ010001125.1 GCA_023425615.1 Actinomycetes bacterium | reverse complement strand
CACCGGCGGCACCATCACCGCGGAGGCCGACGTCCTGGAGTCCGGCGGCGCCTCCGCCGCCCGGTCCGCCGAGATCATCGGCGGGCCGATCACACTGCCCCCGGGCCAGGACGTCAGGATCGGCCCCGGCGCCCGCATCGTCCTGCGCGACCTCACCTCTCCCCTCGACAGCGACGAGAACGTCCAGGTCACCCTGAGGTTCCAGAAGGCGGGCCCGATCACCCTCACCGTCCCGGTCGTCGAACGCCAGGGCACCTACGTCACCTACTCCCCCGCCCCCTGAGCAGGTCCCCGGCCCTGAGCGAGGGCGGTCAGGCCGGGATACGGCGTTCGATCAGGCCGAGGGCGGCGTCGGTGGCCTTGCCGAGCAGGGCGAGAAGGACGATCGCGAGGAGGAGGACGTCGGTGCGGCCGGTGTTCTGGCTGTCGACGAGGAGGAAGCCGAGACCGGCGGCCGAGGCGATCAGTTCGGCGGCGACCAGGAACAGCCATGCCTGGGCGAGGCCGAGGCGCAGACCGGCGAAGGCGGCGGGGGCGATGCTCGGCAGCAGGATCCGGCCGAGCAGGGCCGGACCGTGCAGACCGTAGGCGCGTCCCACTTCGAGCAGGTGCGCGTCCGCGTGGGCGAGGGCGGCCGAGACCGTCGTGTACAGGGGGAAGAAGGCGCCGATCGCGATCAGGGTGATCTTGGGACCCTCGCCGATCCCCAGCCACAGCACCAGCAGCGGCACCCAGGCCAGCGACGGCACCGCCCGCACCGCGGCGATGCTGGGACCGACCAGTTCGCGCACGGACGCGACCATGCCGACCAGCGCGCCGAGCACCAGCGCCGCGGCGGCGCCGAGCAGGAATCCGATCATGACCCTCCGGTAGCTGACCGCCAGATGGTGCAAGAGCTCACCGCGCCCGATCAGCTCCCAGGCCGCCTCGACCAGGTCGGACGGCGGAGGGAGCTGCTCCCTGCCGTACAGGCCGGTCGCCACCAGCACCTGCCACAGGGCGAGCACGGCCAGCGGGACGACCAGGCCCTTGACGGGGAGCCTCACGTGGCGTCCGCCTTCTGCGCGAACCGCGGCTCGAAGAGGGTCTCCAGGGCGGTCTTGGCCGAGGACTCGTCCTTCACCTGGCCTTCGGCGACCAGGACGGGCAGGATCCGCTCCAGGACGGCGCGCTGGGGAGCGCCGGGAACCGGGCTGACCTTCAGATCCGTGCGCTGCGTCAGCACGACCTTGGCGACCTCGGGCGTCACCTTGGACTCGGCGGCGAGCAGCGCGACCGCCTGGTCGGGGTTGGCGGCGATCCACGCCCGCGCCTTCTCGTAGGCGTTCACCACCTTCTGCGCGAGGTCGGGGTGGTCCTTGAGGAAGGACTCACGGGCGTTCAGGAACCCGTAGGAGGTGAACTCGGGGTTGCGGTAGAACAGCTTGGACCCCGCGGTCACCTCCGAGGTCGCCATGATCGGGTCGAGTCCCGCCCACGCGGCGACGTCACCGCGCTTCAGCGCCGCCTCGCCGTCGGCGTGCTGAAGGTTGACGACCTCGACGTCGGTTCCCGACAGCCCGTTCTGGCGCAGCGCCTGGAGGAGGAAGAAGTAGGGGTCGGTGCCCTTGGTCGCGGCGACCTTCTTGCCCTTGAGCTGGGCGACCGACGTGATCGGCGAGTCCTTGGCGGTGACGAGCGCCGCCCACTCGGGGTGGCTGTAGATCTCGATCGCCTTGATGGGCGTCCCGTTGGCCCTGGCCTGGAGCGCCGCCGCGCCCGCCGTCGATCCGACGTCGATGGTGCCGGCCCGCAGGTTCTCGTTCGCCTTGTTGCTCCCGGCGGACAGCACCCAGGTGACCTTGACGCCCTCCTTCTCCAGCCACCCCTGCTCGCGGATGACGAGGCTCGCGGGGTTGTAATACGCGTAGTCGAGCTTGACCTCGGGCTCGCCGTCCTCACCCGAGGAGCAGCCCGTGGCCAGGAGGACGACGGCGGCGAGGGCGGCTGCCCTTTTGATCATCAGGCTGTCTCCTGTCCTTGCGGATGGTGGCTGGGCACACCCAGTTGTTCGAGGAGTTCGGCGCGCAGTGCCGCCAGCGCGGAGCCGCCGCGGTCGCGGGGGCGCGGCTCGTGGATCTCGGTCACCGAGTGGACGACGGAGCCGGTGTCCTCCACGCGGAGCAGGACGACCCGGTCGGCGAGGTGCAGTGCCTCGCCGACGTCGTGGGTGACCATGACGACGGTGCTGGCGCCGCGCACGTCGTCGAGCAGGTCCTGCATCCGCAGCCGGGTCAGCGCGTCGAGCGCCGCGAAGGGCTCATCGAGCAGCAGGACGCCCGGATCGCGTGCCAGCGCCCGTGCCAGCGCCACCCGCTGTGCCATGCCCCCCGACACCTGCCGCGGCCGGTGCCGGTGGAACTCGCCGAGTCCCACCAGGTCGAGCCAGCGCACGGCGTCCTCGCGCCCGCGGCCCTTGGGCAGGCCGAGCGCCACATTGCCGGCCAGGTCCCGCCACGACAGCAGCCGCGGCTCCTGGAAGACGACGGCGGTGCGCGGATCGACGCCGTCGACGCCCTGGCCGTCCAGCAGCACCCTGCCCTCCGAGGGCGTGTCCAGACCGGCGATCAGCCGCAGCAGCGTCGACTTCCCGCATCCGGACGGGCCGAGCAGCGCGACGATCTCACCCGGAGCGATCTCCAGGTCGATGGCGTCCAGCACCGCCCGCGGCCCGGCGCCATCCACGCCCGGAAAGCTCCGGCCGACACCGCGCAGGCTCACGGCCACGGGGACGACGGGCACCTCACCACCCCTTTTCCGGCCAAGTTGGTCTGAAAAGTAGTCCATTCCGAGGGGTGAGACCAGACGGCCTTCTCGATCACCCGATAGAGCCACCCTTGAACCGCGGCGGGAGTGACGGTCAGGGGTAGGGCGACAGGCTCCAGGAGCCGAGGCCGTTCTTCGCCGAGGTCTTGAGGAGGGTGGTTCCCGCTCTGCCGGTGAAGTCGAAGGCGCGTACGGTCGCCTTGGCGCCGTTGCCCGTCTCGTAGACCAGATGGGTGTCGTCCCACCAGGAGAGTTCGCTCTCGGGGGATCTGTCGCGGAGGCGGCCCACGACGGCGCCTGTGCGGGCGTCGATCACGCAGTAGTCGTCTTCGGTGGGCCATTCGTACTCGTCGCCGCAGGCGGCCACCAGGTGGCGTCCGTCAGGGGAAGGGCCGGCGAGCAAGGGGCCGTGGTAGGGGCCTTTCAGCTCTCGGGTGAGGGCGCCGTTCAGGTCGTAGAAGCGGATCGTGTAGTTGAAGCCGCGGCCGTAAGTGGCGACGAGGCCGTCGCCTTCGGCGTTCCAGCGGAACTCGTAGGAGGTGCCTTTCGGAAGAGAGACGCTGTGTATCTCCCACGTCTCGGTATCGACGAGCATGAAGCCGCGTTTGTCGTAGTAGTCGCCTCCCCCTGTGGTGTCGAGCGGCCCTGACATCGTGATGAGGATCCTGCTCCCGTCGGGCGACCAGTAGGCGCCGCCGTTGGCGCTGGTCGGCAGCCGGTGCTCGGACGTCGCTCCGGTGCGC
>JAFACJ010001055.1 GCA_023425615.1 Actinomycetes bacterium | reverse complement strand
TGGGGGTTCAAGTCCCCCCTCGGACACCAAAGTTGTACATATCCGGATATTTTCGGGCAGGGTCGGCCGTCACCCGAGGTCAGCTTCGGCTGGGCTCGGGTGATCTCGTCTGTGGGCACCCTCCTTTCCGTCAGTGCTTCGTGGTGCGTTCGTCGGCCCGTTGGTCGACGATGACCCGTACTGTCCCGGGGAGGTCGGCTCGCAGGGAGCGGGTCCGCGGGTCGTAGATGAGCTCGATGTGGTGGGCACGGAGATGCCCGATGACGTCCTCGACGCCAGGTGCTCGCGCCTCCTGGAGTTCGGCCGGGTCTGTGGTCAGGAGCAGGTACAGGGCCGGCAGGCGGGCCAGGAGATGGTCTTCTCGTACATAGAGGTTCTTGGGGCGTCGGCTGTTCGGTCGGGTGGCGCTGGTGTGGCCGTGGCGGCAGCGGTAGGCGGCCCGGTCGTTGGCCCAGCAGGACTCCAGGCGGCGTGCGCATAGACCGCATCGCAGCAATCCGGCCAGCGGATAGCTCCGGTCGGAGCGGCCCCGGTGGGCGCGAAGACCCTGGACGGTGACGAAGTCGGCTTCGCTGACCAGCGCCTCATGAACGGGACGTGCGGAGATCGCCCAGTCCTCGGGCGGGCTCCAGCGCTGCACCTGGCGGTGGCCCAGGCCGGTGTTGCCAGGGTCGATCAGGTCGTGGGCCGAGGGCTGGCGGTTCCATACCTCGCGGCCGGTGTAGCGGGGGTTGGCCAGGATCGAGCGGACCGTGGTCACCGTCCACGCCTCGCCGCTGCGGTGCGCGTTGCGCTGAGGATCGGCCGCCGACGGGCAGGGGACCTGCATGTCGTTGAGCGCACGGGTGATGCGGGCCAGGCTCTGCCCCGCCAGCCGATGGGCGAACATCCACCGGACGATCGGGGCGGTATCGGGGTCCGGCTCCAGCCGATGAGCCCGGCGACCCCATGCCGCATGCGCCCGGTTGGGGTGCGGCCCCGCATCGGCCAGCCGATACCCATACGGCGGACGGCCGCCCTGATACCGGCCCTGCACCCGCACCTGAGCGGCCATCGCGGTCATCACCCGCATCCTCGTCCGGGCGATCTCCCGCTTGGACTGCACCCCCAACGAGATCATCAGTTGCTCGTGGTCCTCGGCTTGGAAATCGACCCGGCCTCCCGCCTCGGGCAGCCACAGTTGGATCCCGTAATGCTCGAACAGCGGGGCCATCAGACTGAACTGCGCGCCGTAGAACGCCCGCTCGTACTCCCCCACCACAACCGCATCGAAAGACCGGTCGGGATCGGCCATCTCCAATACCAATGCCGCCGCCCGGGTGCGCCGCGCCCACGGCAGCACCCGGCTCTCCCCCACGTCGAAGAACTCCGCCACCACCCGCCCGAACCCCGCCACCAACGCCTCGGCATGAGCACGCTGGCGCGCCCGAGACGTCACCGGATCCTGGTAGTCCTCCGTCGATATTCGACCGTAGAAAGCGAACCGCAACCCAACCCGACCAGGCGACGGCACCGGGCGGCTCCTCGAACGCTCCACCCACGCCAACAGCCCGCCAGTTCCCGTGTCCGCGCCCGGTGGCACCACGACCCCCCTCTTCTTGGAGTGGAAGCACCCATCTTCAAGATGACCAGAACAAGAGGAATCTATTCAGAAGAAGCACGAAGTTTCGCCTATGTCACCTTCCCGCCACATAGACAATATACAACAGACCTTCATATATGTAGCAATATCGGCTTAAGGAGATATGCACAGGAACATGGATGAACATATTCGACTTGGAGAATGGTGGGTTTTGCTGCTCCGCTCAACGGATCGCCGACGACGCCACTGTCGGGGCATCCGGCCTCATGGCGGTTCGGGTAGGCGTAGCAACGGGTGAGCAGAGGCGACCCGGCCGTCCCAGCCGACCGTGACCGCGGGTGGGTTCCCATGGAAGACGGGACACGACGCTGTCGCGAGCCGGACAGCCGACACCGATGGCCTTGGGGACCCGTGCCACTCGTCATGGCCGTTCGCTTAAGCGTCCGAGCCCGCACTTCTGGACATCCACGGCCGAACAGGGATCCTTCAGTGCGCTCTGCACGACAGCCTTGCCATTGATGTACGTGATTACGTACTCTCCGGGAAGGAGGAGGTACGATGCACCCGATGTCCGCGAGCGAGTTCCGCTCGAACCTGGCAGCGGCCCTGGATCGCGTCACCGAAGATCTCGACGAGATCATCGTGACCCGGCCCAACCGCGAGCCCGCCGTCGTGATCAGCCTGCGCGAATACGAATCCCTGAAGGAGACGGCGTTCCTGCTCGGCATTCCCGCCAATGCCCGCCACCTCGCCGCCTCCATCCAGAGCCTGCGCGGCGGCCAGGCCCAGCCACATGAACTCATCGAAGACGGCGACCGGGAAGCTGAGTGAAGATCCTCTTCACTCCAGAGGCCCGGGACGACTACCTCTGGTGGCAGCAGAACGACCGCGCAACCCTCAAACGACTGAATCGGCTGGTCGAAGACATCTGCCGCAACGGCTACGAAGGCATTGGAAAACCCGAACCCCTCAGACAGAACCTGTCGGGCTTCTGGTCACGCCGCATCACCACCGAACACCGCATCGTCTACGCCGTCGAAGCCGACACCGTTCAGATCGTCGCCTGCCGCACCCACTACGAATGACCGGCCACGACATGGGCGGACCGTGCGCAGGCTGCGCATGAAGATCCATCTCATGTGCGGGGCCGTCAGCGGATCGGGGTCCGTGGGGCCGTCCGTCTCCGGAGGCCGCAGGCCTACTCCGTAAGCGTCAAAGAATAGGGGCCAGTGCGGTGTGCCGGCCGTGTGAGAAGGCACCGTCCGCATCACCTGCTGGCTCGCCCCCGAGCAGCGCATCGTGCCTCTCACGGTGTTCCGTAAGACCCGGCAACGTGAGGAAGCAGAGGTCGAGCCGGCACGGCAAGCACAGAAGGTCTGCGAAGCCGAGCACGGCCCCGCGGAACACACCTACGACAGGGCGAAGGAGGGCACTCCGTGAACCACTCCCAGTGGAAGACCCGACGGACCAAGAAGCTCCTGGGCGAGGCGGTCGAGGAATCCCCCGCCTACGTGGAGGCCGGATACGCCCTGGCACTCGGACAAGCCGTCCACGACCGCCGCACCGCCCTGGGCCGCTCCCAGACCGAACTCGCCCGCCGTGCCGGCATGACCCAACCCCAGATCTCCACCATCGAAGGCGGCGACTCCACCCCCAGCCTGCCCCTGCTCACCCGCCTCGCCAAAGCCCTGGACGCCTCACTGACCATCCAACTGGACGACGACGACTCGGCCTTCGTCTTCACGCCCCCACCACGGCCCCCAACCCGGCAAGCCATCCGCTGACAGCCGCACCTCAGCAGCATGAACAGGGCCAGCTCCGCGGTGACCGGAGCAGCCGACACCCGCTACACGAGGACACCACGGCATGGAGCGCGGCAGCGGTCGGCTGCTCAGCGATCAGGAGACCATGAAGCATGACCATGGATGAGTTGTTCGATCCCGAACCTCTCGATTGGGGGCTGTGAGGCGACCCATACGTGTGGTCCGCCCTTCGAGAGCACCTCGCGGCGACACCGGTTCCCCCTACGGCGCAGGAAGTGGAAGATCTGCTGCTCGAAGCATTCCTCACCGTGGTCAGGGTGGATCTAAGGACCGCCACCGACGAGCAGGTGTACCGGAGGGAATTCGCACACGGCGGAATGTCGAGCGGACACGTGCATCTTCCGACTTGGCGCGAGAAGTTGATACCGCTGCTGGTGAACCAACCGCGGACCCATCGAAGCTGACTCGAAGACGGGTCACCCATGTTTGTGGGGATTCAGGGCATCCCTATCGCTGGTCCAACCCGTACGCGCCCACCAGGACGATGCCGCGTGGGTGAGCGGTTCGTGACAACCCTCGGACACCGACCATCTGCACATGTGGGGGTCCGGTTCCAACCGGGCCTCCACTAGCTGTTTCTGGGGGATGTAGACCATCTTGAGGCCGATCTCCCGGTAGAGCTCGGCCCTGTCCATCGGGTCGGCTCGGTTGATGGCTACCGTGAGGTCGCCGACCCTTCCGATGATCTTGATGATCTCATCGTGGTCGAGGCGTCCGCCTCGGGAGATGGCTTTGAACTCCTCCTCGAAGTTGGCCTTTCTCTTCTTCTCGTCGTTGATCTCGATCGGGTCGCCTCCTGCGTCGAGGGTGGCGCGGTACTGGACGAGTTTTCGATCGCATTCGGCGATCTTCTTGGACAGGTCGATCCTCGCGGGCTGTTCGGGGTCGGGGGTGACTTTGGTCAGCGCTTCGACGGTCCGGGCTACTTGGGCGGGTCCGAAGGCCGTCAGGAGCCACTCGTCGATCGGTTCGGCGATCTCGGCCTCTCGCAGGTAGACGACTTTGGGGTGGTCGATCTCGTTGACGAGGGCGTACTCCTGGGGGAAGCGGCAGCGGCAGTAGGCCTGCTTGTTGTTCCAGTTGCCCTGCATCCTGCGCTGGCAGTACCCGCAGAACAGACATCCTCGGAAGGCATACGTCCCGAAGCCGTTCATGTACATCTGTTACATTGGTGGCATGAGTGAGCCGGTGATCGAATCCATGGCGGAGGTGCGCAGCCACCTCGCCGACGTCATAGACCGTGCACGCCGTGACGAGACCCCGACGATCATCACCCGCCGGGGCAGGCAAGAAGCCGTGGTGCTCGGCATCGAGGAGTACCGGCGACTGCACCAGATCGCCGAAGAGGCCGAGGACGCCTGGCTCAACCAACTGGCCGACGAAGCCGAGGCCGAAGGCACGAAGGGGTCGGTCTCCCTCGAAGAGATGGCGGCTTTGATCCGCGACCACCAGGGCTGATCCATGGGATACACGACGCGCTTCACCTCCCAGGCCCAGCGGGACATGCTCAAAATCCCGCGCCAGGACGCCGTGCGGATCCTGCACCGTCTCACCGAATTCCAGCAGGCGATGGACGCGGGAGACACCTCGGCGTTCGATGTCAAAGCACTCCAGGGCAACAACGCTCGTTGGCGGCTCAGAGTCGGTGACTACCGCGTCGTGTACACCGTCGAAGACGGTCAGCTGATCGTGTGGGTTCTGGCGGTCGGCAACCGCCGTGATGTCTACCGCCGCCTCCCATAGAGACCACGCGGCCCTCCCCTGACCAACCGCTTGATCGGGGCCGGCCAGGGCGCAGGTCGTCCTGAGGGCTCCGGACGCTATGCGGTGCGGCGGTCCTCCGTCCGCTCGTCGGCCATCAGGTCGATCACCATGCACGCCAGGGGAAGGCGGGAGGGCGCGGCGGAGACCAGGAGCTGCTCGACCGCCCGTTCCGGGGGTGTCCTGCGGCGCAGGATCTCGTACTGGAGTTCTGCCTTGATGACCCGGCCGAATACCGGGGTGCCCAGCACGTACCGGTCGCACCCGCGGACCTCGCGCAAGAAGATCTGAGGCTCGCGATCGATTCCGCCGTCAAAGCACTTCAACCCACAGAACGGGTCATCGGGCTCCGCAAACCAGGGGCCGCAAGAAAGCACGTCATCATGGGTGATCTGGAACAGTTCCTCACGCAGCATGTAGGCGCGAGTGACTCCGATATGGATCACAACGAGCGACGCCTCGTCCCCGAACAGCAGCGCCGTCATCGAGACGCCCGATCGCGGATCCGCCCGTGCGCGCCGTCCCGCTGCGGTGTTCGCCGCCTCGGACAGTTCCCGGGCCGCGGCCTCCAGTTCGTCGGGTCCCACCTGCCGATCGTGGCGCGCAAGCGCCGCGATCACGTCCCGGGCACGCACCCACCTCGTTCACGCCGAGCTCGGCGCAGACCGCGAAGAGCCGCTCGCCCTCGAATAGAAGGCCACGTCGCTCTCCGCGCACGCCTCCACGAAGACCGCTCGCCGATCTGATCCTCACAGACCATGAGATGCCCACGGCGGCCTCCCGGATCGGCGTCTCGTGTCGATATGCGCGATCATCAGCTGTCGGCGGGCCGGGCCACCAGCGGACGCGCAGCCATTTGGCGTGACCCGGTCGGGATTCGGGCTCGCGCGCGTTGTCACCGGTCAAGCGGACACCAGGATCGTTGGTAACGCGGCCGCATGTGGGGTTTCGGTCTCGGTCAGACCTTGGAAACCACGAATCGTCGCAGCCAGCGGCTTGTCTCCGAACTTCTCTCTTCGCGGGACGCGGCCGAATTGTCGGTGGGGTTGGGCAGACTTGAAGCCGTGGATGGCGAGTTCTTCGATCGGGTGCGCGAGGTGGTGCGGGGCGCGGTTCCGCGGGCTCTCGGCGAGCCCCGGATCAAGGTGCGGCACAACGGCGTCAAAGTCTGGTTCGGCGAGGCCGTCCGGGAGCATTATGAGGCGCAGGTGATCCGGCCGGACGGTGTTCCCGGAGCTGAGGACTTCGCGCTCGAAGTCGGGTTCCATACCGAGTACGGAAAGGCCGAAGAGAACGAGGCGGTTCTGGCCCGGCTGCGGGCCTGCGAGCCGCGATGGCGCGCCGAACTCGGCGACGAGCCCGTGGCGGGTGAGTTCCTCGGCCATCGGCTCTGGCGTCGTGTCTCGGAGACCTGG
>JAFACJ010001043.1 GCA_023425615.1 Actinomycetes bacterium | reverse complement strand
GGCAGGGCCCGTCCGCCGAGCGCGCGGCCGTCCCGGTGGACCGCCTCTACCCGCTGCCCACCGGCGCCGACCCGCTGGACCTCCTGGCCGTCGCCCATCCGGCGGCGACCGCCTACCTGGCCCTGTTCGTGCACGGACGGCTCCGAGCAGGCGAGACCGTGGTCGTGCTGGGAGCCGCCGGCAACGTCGGCGGCGCGCTCGTCACCATGGCCGCGAACGCCGGAGCCCGCGTCGTCGCGGTGGCGAGCGCCGAAGACGCCGCCTACTGCCGGAGCCTGGGCGCCCATCACACCGTCGACTACCGCGCCTCCGACACGGCCGCCCGCATCGCGGAAGCCTGCGGTACCGGTGCCGACCTCCACGTGGACACCTCGGGCCGCAACGACCTGGCGCAGACCCTGGACCTCCTGTCCTTCCGCGGCCGCGCCATCGTCATGTCCGGCCTCCAGGCACGCCCCGAACTCCCCGCCGGAAAGCTCTACACCATGGACAGATCCATCACGGGTTTCGTCATCTCCCACGCCACCACCGAGGAACTCGCCGCAGCCGCCACCCACGTCGCCGCCCTCACCGCCGCCCGGCTCCTGGCCCCCCGCCGCCGCACCGTCCTGCCCCTCGGCGAGGCGGCCGAAGCCCACCGCCGCCTGGAATCGGGCGGGGCCTCGGGGGGCAGGCTCCTCCTCCAGGTCCGCGACCCCGGCAAGAGGGACACAGGTCCCGGGCGGAGGGGACAGGGAGCTTGTTAGCGTGCCGGGGATCCGAAAGGAACCCTTATGCAGAGGCATGTTCCGTTCGTCGTGGCCGCTGTGGTGGCCTTCTTCGCCTTCTGGTATCTGCCCGCGTTCGGCATGGTCTTCTGGTCGAAGTCGCTGGACACGGAACCCGGAGCCTGGACGTGGCGGGTGTGGGAGGCTCTGGCGTTCGCGGGGGCCGCGGCGGTGGGAGGGACGGCGCTGGCCTCGGCCCGGGTGACCCGGCTGCCCGCGGTGGTCCTGGGGGTGCCGCTGGTGCTCCTCGGCGGGTTCGGCGCCTCCTCGGAGGAGCACGCCAAGTCCGTGGCGCGACTGCTGCCCGAGCTCTCCTTCTGGTCGGGGGAGCAGTCGACGCAGGCGATGGTCCACTGGTTCGCCTTGAACGGCGGCTACCTCCTGCTCGGCGCGGCGCTGCTGTTCGCCGCGCTGCGTCCGACGCGCGTCCGTCCCGCCGGACGCCTCCTCAGCGTCATGATCGGGCTCTTCACCATCGCCCTGGCCTGGTGGTGGATCACTGAGACCATCTGGCGCGATCCGTGGCTCAAGCTGCCGGGCCTGCTCGGTGCCGCCGCCATCGTCGGGGCGCTGGCCTCCACCTCCCTGCCGTCCCGGTGGGGGCCCTTCGCCGCGGGAGCACCGCTGTTCCTCCTCGGCCTGTGGGGGGTGTTCGGCTTGGCCGACTACATGGACACCTTCGTCGGTGACGTCGCCGACCTGCTGACGTCGGACGGCTCCGACGAGCTCCGCGTGCAGAAAGCGCTGGTGGACCTCGTCGAGGTGTACCTGGTCATCGGCGGCTCCCTGGTCGTCGCGGCACTCATCCCCTGGCGCCCCGGCGCCGCGCCACGGACGGCGAAGGCGGAGGCCGCTGCTTGAACGGCGGTATGCGCGCCGGATGTCAGCCGAAGACCTTCTGGTTCCAGGTGTACTGGGCGTCGAGGAGTTCGGCGAGGAGGTCGAGGACGAGGGTGGCCTGGCCGGTGGTGTCGGCGGGATCGAGGGGGAGCGCCTCTTCGTCGGGGGCGTCGGCGGGCGCCAGCACGATCAGGCGGCCGCCCGAGCGTTCGGCGGCGAAGACCAGGTCGGTGACGCGGGCGGCGGGGGAGAGCTCCAGGTCCTCGGGCAGGAGGTAGCCCTCGACGAGGTTGTCCAGGAGCGCCTTGCCGCCGGGGTCGTTCTGGGGGAGCACCAGGTAGGCCGAGAGGGACAGGGCGATGGCGTCCTGGCGGAGCATCCGCTGAAGGTGGCGGTACTCCGGGCCGAACGCCGCGCCCTCGGGCACCGGCTGCGCCTGCAGGGAGCGGACCGCCGCGGCGAGGAACACGGCCGCGTCGCCGCCGCACGCGCGCCATGCGCCGGGGGCGGTGGGGAAGCCGATATAGCCGACCAGCGGGAACGGGCGGTCGGGCTGGGTGTTCAGACCGAGGAAGAGCCGCGCCTCCCCGGACCGTTCGTTCCTGCGGGAGTCGCGGAGCACCGCGTGCGCCATCTGCCCGAGGCCGCCCATGCCGTGGTCGGGGCAGCCCTCCACCGACTGTATCCGTGTGCTCACGGACCCATGATGGCGGCAGCCGCCGCCCCTCCAGGGGTGAATCGAGGAATGCCCGTATGCGTGGGGCTTCAGAGGGAGTTGAGGAACTTCGCGGCGATAGGAGCGGCGGCCTCGGCTCCGGCGCCGCCGCCCTCGACGATGACGGAGAAGGCGAGGTCGCCCTTGTAGCCGATGAACCAGGCGTGGGTCGGCGGGTCGTCGCCGGTGCCGTACTCGGCGGTGCCGGTCTTGCCGGCGGTCCCGGCGGGGAACTTGACGGCGTGCGCCGTGCCCTCGGTGACGACGGCCGGCATGAGGACGTGCAGGGCGCGGCGGACGGCGGGGTCGAGGGGGTGGTCGGGTTCGGGCTTGCGGCCCTTGGCGTCGAGGGCCTGGGAGGCGAGGCCGGCGGGGACGAGGCGGGGGGAGCGCCAGGTGCCGTCGGCGGCGGCCGCGGCGACGGACGCCATGTTCAGCGGGCTGGTGAGCACCTCGCCCTGGCCGAAGGCGGCGGAGGCGAGGGCGGTGTCGTCCTTGACGGCGGGGAACGCGGCGCGGACGGCGGGGAGGCCGGCGATGACGGGCGCGTTGAAGCCGAACTGGGCGGCGACCCGCGTCAGCTTCTCCTCGCCCAGCCTGCCGACGGCGAGGTCGGCGATCGTGGTGTTGCAGGAGTGGGCGAAGGCGTCGCGGAGGGGGATACTGCCGAACTTCTCATATCCGGCGTTCTTGAAGGTGCGGCCGCCGATCGTCGTGGTGGCCGGGCACTTCACGGTGCTCCCGGCGTCGAGGCCGCCCGCCACGAGGGCCGCCGCCGTCACGACCTTGAAGGTGGAGCCGGGCGGGTACTGGCCCATGAGCGCGCGGTTGTAGCCGCCCGGCTTGTTGGCGACGGCGAGGATCTCGCCGGTCGAGGGCCGCACGACGACCATCGAGGCGTTCTTCTTCGCGGTGGACAGCGCCTGTCCCGCCGCGAGCTGGACGCGCGGGACGATCGTCGTCTTCAGCTCCTCGCCCGGAGCCCCGCCGAAACGCTGGAGGGTCTTGACCGGCTTGCCGTCCGCGCCGACGATCTGGACGACGGTGGCGGGGGTGCCCGCGAGCCGCTTCTCGTACTGGAGGTTGAGCCCGTCCGCCCCGGCCGTGTCGCCCTTGCGGTAGGGGGCGCCGAGCTCGGTCGCGATCTTCGCGGTGGCGGGGCCGACCGGCCCGAGCAGCTGCTGCACCGAGCCGGAGGAGCTGCCGCGCAGGTCCGAGCCGTCGGCGGCGGTGATCGCGGCGCGGTCGGGGAAGGCGCGGGCCGCGGTGAGCCGCTGGCCGTCCTTCAGATCGGGGTGCAGCACGGACGGCGCCCACCTGACCCGCCACTTCCCGTCGGCGTGCACGAAGGAGAAGGAGCCCTCGTACTGCCACCTCTGTCCCTGGCCCAGGGTGAGGTCGGCACGGTAGCGGGCCAGGGCGTCGTCCCCGTCGCCGACGCCGACCAGGCTGATCCGCCGGCCGGTGACGCCGAGATCGGTCCAGGTGCGGGTGAGGCGGGCCGTCAGGTCGGCGGGCCCGCCCGAGGTCAGCGCCGCCATCGCGGTGGCGTCGCCGCGCTGCCAGGCGGAGAGGAACCGCTCGGTGACGGGCTTCGGCCCCTCGTCCCGGTTGACGTACCAGACCACCCCCGCCCCCGCGACGAGGACCGGCACGGTCACTGCTGCTG